>DTTG01000049.1 GCA_012964845.1 Fidelibacterota bacterium | reverse complement strand
ATGGTTGTGGATTTAGGTGTGGTGCAAGCCTTCCTGCCAGGATCACAGGTGGACATTAAACCCGTTATGGATTTTGATGAATTTCTGGGCGTGGAAAGTGAATTCAAAATTGTAAAATTCAATGAACTCAGGCAGAACATTGTTCTTTCCCGTAAAGCAATTTTAGAAGATGACCTCCTTGGGAAAAGGCAGGCTGTTCTTGAAGAAATGGAAATTGGTATGGTACTTGAAGGTATGGTAAAAAATATTACCGATTTTGGAGCTTTCGTTGATTTAGGGGGTATTGATGGTCTTCTTCATATCACTGATATCACTTGGGGAAGAATTAATCATCCTACAGATAGACTTGCAATTGGAGAGCAGGTGACTGTTAAGGTTATTGATTTTGACATTGAAAAGGTTCGTGTATCATTGGGAATGAAACAATTACAGCCTGAACCCTGGGAAGGTATTGATGAAAAATATCCAATTGATTCAATCATTGAAGGTAAAATAGTAAATATGATGAATTATGGGGCATTTATCCAATTGGAAGAAGGGGTTGAAGGCTTGATCCATATTTCTGAGATGTCATGGACTCGTCATATTAAACACCCTTCTGATATGTTTAAGGTTGGCGACATGGTAGAAGCCAAGATCCTCAATATTGATACAGATGAGAAGAAAATTTCTCTGGGAATCAAGCAGTTGCAGGATAATCCGTGGGATACCATCGAGAGTAAATTTGAAGTTGGATCAGATCATGATGGAATTGTTCGCAATCTAACTCAGTTTGGCGCATTTATTGAATTGGAAGAAGGTATTGATGGTTTGGTTCATGTATCTGATATGTCCTGGGTTAAACAAGTACGGCATCCTAAAGAAATTGTGCAAAAGGGAGATACCATAAAAGTTCGTATTTTAGAAGTATCTGCTGAAGACAGACGATTGGCTTTGGGCATTAAGCAGATTGAGGCAAATCCATGGGAAAATATAAAAAATGATTTCACCTCTGGTAAAGTTGTTAATGGTACCATTTTAAAAGTATTAGATAAAGGTATAATTTTCGATTTAGGTGAGGGTCTTGAGGGTATTGTTCCACTGAAACGGATGAAAAAACATGAGAAAAATTCAATTTTGACAAATTTCAAAGAGGGTGATTCTCATGAAGTAACGGTACAGGAAGTGGACGAAGAATATAAAAAAATAATTCTAATGATGGATTTAGGGTTGGATGGCTTAGAGGGTGATGATGAGGCTGAACCTGAAATGGTTGTGGATGAAGCAGAGCCAGAAAAGTTAGAAATTCCGCAGGAAGTCATTGATCAGATTTCTGGAAATGATGAAAAAAGTGAATCTGAGGATAATGCTGATGAAAAATCAGATGACAAAGATTCTGTTGATGAATAAAATTCATTCAAAATAAATAATAGAGGGGCTGATTTTATCAGCCCCTGTTTAATAATGCTTATTCTTGGAATTGAAAGTTCCTGCGATGAAACTGCCGGTGCAATTTGTAAAAATGGTGAAATAATAAGTAATGTAGTCCTTTCCCAGGTAATCCATAAACAATTTGGAGGTGTAGTGCCGGAAATTGCATCCCGGGAACATGATTCCCAAATAACCAGCATCATTCAAAAAACTTTAGACAAAGCCAATATCACCCTTTCTGATATAGAAGCAATTGCCGTGACCTACGGCGCAGGACTGATGGGTGCACTGCTGGTTGGATTAAATTATGCCAAGGGACTTTCCATCGCCTTGAAAATTCCTTTTATCGGAGTCAATCATCTGGAAGGTCATTTGTATGCCAGTTTTATTTCATTTCCTGATATGAAATATCCCTATTTATGTTTGTTGGTTACGGGTGGGCATACCCAAATTTGGGAGGTGCAATCCCCAGGGAATTATATTTTACACTCTACAACTATTGATGATGCTGCAGGTGAAGCATTTGATAAAGGAGCACGCATTTTAGGCCTTGCGTATCCAGGTGGGCCTGAAATTGAAAAAATTGCTCAAAATGGTGATCCTGAAAAATATAATTTTCCAATTCCCAGGGTGAAAAATAACCCTTTAAACTTTTCATTCAGCGGATTAAAAACAGCATTATTATATAAATATCGTGAATTACCTCAGGATGAGATTAAAGCGAATAAAAGAGATATTGCGGCAAGTTATCAAGAAGCAATTTTAAACACCTTATTCATGCAATTGGACAATGTTATTAAATTAACCGGAATTAAACAAATATCAATCGTGGGCGGAGTTGCAGCCAATAAACGCTTTCGAGAAAAAGCAGATATTTTAAGGGATAATTCTAATATGGAAATTTATTTTCCAACAGCAGAATACTGCACAGATAATGCTGCTATGATTGCAGTAGCAGGATATGAAAAATTGAAGGAAGGGGTATATTCACCATTAACATTAAAGGCAAATCCAAATCTCGCATTAAATGATAGGGCAATTGGATAATATGAAGATTCTTGGTTCCCCTTTTCTCACCCTCATTTTTACAATTGGCTTTATTGTATTTTTGGTTCGCTATTGGAAGTTATTAAAAAATATATCTTTCCCCTATAAATTGGCTCTTATTTCTTTACGATCTATTACAATTATTATACTATTATTACTGCTGATAAATCCCTGGGTGGATTTTAAGAAAAAGGAGCAAATCCCTCAAAATATAGATGTAATATTTGACCTATCGGAAAGTATGATTGCTCATTTCAATAAGATGGGAATTTCATCTGAAAAAATCACAAATGATATTCATAACCTGATTGATATTAATCAAGTGGATTTGAATTTCTTTAGATTGGGTGAAAAAATAAAATTAATAGACAATTCTTTACCTGCGGATGCTGTAACAGAATTCACAAACTTACCTGATTTTATCGGGTATGAAAATCCCAATCAGGTTATCTTAATTACTGATGGTAAAGCCACTATCGGACGGGAATTAAATAATCTGAGTCTTCCAAGCGATCTGCCTATTCATATAATTGGTGTGGGACCCACAAAAGCCGGAGAAGATCTTGCAATTGAACGAGTGGTGATTCCGCCTCGTTCCAATAAAACGGATACTGTAAAACTTGTTGTTAAAGTTAGCACAAAGCTTCAAAATGATATCACAACTCAATTGCATATAAATAATGAAAACGGTGATAGAATTTATAATAAGCCTTTGAGTTTTAAGTCTGGAACGCAAAATAATGAAATTGAAATTTTCATTCCCGCTATGAATTTTATGGGGGTAAATACAGCCACCATATTTTCAATAGCCGGAGAATCCCAAATTGAAAATAACCAATATTCATTCGGGGTAAATGTTCAATCTGAAATTGATAATATTCTCTTGATTTCTGGTGCCTTGTCACCAAATTCTTCAAGTATAAAATCAATTCTTAACTCTCTGGATGGGGTGGAGGTTAGCCATCATTTTCGATTTGATAATATTCAATGGAATGAAAATCCCGATGGTGCCTTATCTCAAAACCCAAAAATGATTGTATTTGATGATTTTCCCACTGGAAATATTGACCGGTCATTGTTTGAAGAATTGGTTAAATCATCCCGATCTCAGCAAATACCAATTGTTTATTTGGAGGGTCCTAACAGCAATTTGACAACGGGAGATATTATACGGTCACAGTTTCCATTTTTCATCCCCACAGCTATTGAACCAAATGTGTTCACGTCATTGTCTGATGACATTTCAAATAGAATCTACTCTGGTATCAACTTATCTTCTTTCCCACCCCAAGCCAGAACGGTAAAATGGACGATGGAAAATAATGATTGGGTAAATTTTACAGATGGAAGTTTTTTAATAGCAAGTAAGAATGATGTTTATATGGCTGCCATACCGGACATAACAGGAAATCATTTAAAAACCCAATATAATAATACCTCACCAATATATAATCTTTTAAAAAAATTATTTCTACATGCCTTTCATGGGAATGAAGGATTACTTTCACTTCATATTGACGGCTCATCTTTTAATAAGGGGGAAATAATTAATGCAAAATTACTTCCTATTGAAAATTTGGGATTATCAAATTTCACTATTAAAGCGATCCACTCGAATTTAGATACCATTATCACTGATTGTGTTCATGATTTTCCAGATAAATATTATGTCTGTAAATTAGCATTGCAGTTACCAGGAGAATATTTGTTGATGGGAGAAGCAGATTTACCAGATGGGCAGAAAATAATAAGCAAGGAAGCATCAATAATAGTTCAGGCTGTTAATATTGAATTAATAGAATTAATTCAGGAGCAAAATATACTTATGCAGGTTGCCCATAATTCAGGTGGAATTTACGTTCCCATTGAATCGTTGGATTCTATGTTTTCTAATATCGAAATTACACCTGTTCAATTATTAAAAAATTACCAAATTAGCGGGTTGTCCACTCAAGATTATTGGTGGCTGCTCATTGTATTATTATCAATAGAATGGTTTTTACGTAAAAAGTTAGGTTTATTATAAATGAAAATATTTGTCACTGGCGGCGCAGGATTTATTGGGGGAAATTTTGTATTGAAGCAAGTAATCCAGGAAGGGAATGAAGTACTCAATTTTGATAAACTCACCTATGCAGGAAATTTAGATACGCTGAAAAGTGTAATTGGTAATGATAAATATCAATTTATTCAGGGTGATATTTGCCAGAGAAGCACAGTGAAAAATGCATTGTCCCAATTCCAACCCGATGTCATTATCAATTTCGCAGCTGAATCCCATGTTGATCGCTCCATTGATGGTCCCTTTGAATTTATTCAAACCAATATTGTAGGAACTGCAGTTCTATTAGATGAAGCCAATAACTATTATAAAACTCTTACTGGAGAAATGAAAGCTGGATTTCGCTTTCTGCATGTTTCCACAGATGAAGTCTTTGGAAGTCTGGGAGATGATGATTATTTCACCGAAAATACAGCCTACGACCCAAGTTCACCCTATTCTGCCTCTAAAGCTTCATCTGATCATTTGGTACGGGCCTGGAGCCGAACGTTTGGGCTTCCCATACTAATTACCAATTGCTCTAATAATTATGGACCTTATCAATTTCCAGAAAAACTTATTCCTCTTATGATATTAAACTGTCTAAAAGAAAAAAGTCTTCCCGTATATGGCAAAGGAGACAATGTGAGAGATTGGCTTTTTGTTGAGGATCATTGCGATGCCATTTATTCTGTTTTATCAAGTGGGAAATTAGGGGAAACCTATAATATCGGTGGAAATAATGAAATCCAGAATATTGATATTGTAAAAACTATTTGTGAGAAAATGGATGAATATTCTCCCAGACAACAAGGCGGGAATTATGAAGAATTAATAACCTATGTTACTGATAGGCCCGGGCATGATTTTCGCTATGCCATTGATGCCTCGAAAATAAGTAATGAATTGGGTTGGCAGCCTAAAGAAAATTTTGAAACTGGTATTGAGAAAACCATCCGTTGGTATTTAGAAAATAGAGAATGGTGGCAGGCCATTCAAGACAATACCTATCAACAAGAAAGACTGGGAGTTGTGAGCGAATGAAAGGAATAATTTTAGCTGGGGGCGCAGGAACGCGATTGTTTCCCCTAACAAAGGTTGCCAGCAAACAGCTCATGCCGGTTTATGATAAACCTATGATTTATTATCCGCTTTCAACCTTAATGCTAATGGGAATACAAGAAGTGCTCATTATTTCAACCCCTGAAGACACGCCACGATTTGAGAGATTATTTAATGATGGTTCTTATCTTGGAATGAACATTTCATACAAAGTGCAAGATGAACCAAATGGAATCGCACAGGCATTTTTAATCGGAGAGAATTTCATTGAAAATGATCCCGTTACTCTCATTTTGGGAGACAACTTGTTTTATGGCCATGGGTATCTTGATTTTTTAAAAGGGAAGCTGGAGAATTTCAGCGGTGCAACAGTTTTTGGCTATCAGGTAAAAGACCCGGAACGCTATGGGGTGGTTGAATTTGATACGAATGGTAAAGTGCTCAGTATTGAAGAAAAACCGAAGTCGCCAAAAACTAATTACGCTGTACCGGGATTATATATTTATGATAAAAATGTTGTTTCTATTACAAAAACTATGAAGCCATCGGGAAGAGGTGAGTTAGAAATAACGGATGTTAATAAGGCCTATTTAGAAAAGGGTGACCTGCATGTAGAATTGTTGGGGAGAGGGGTTGCCTGGTTGGATACGGGAACCCATAAAAGTCTATTAGAGGCTGGTGCGTTTATTGAGACAATTGAATCACGTCAGGGCTTAAAGGTAGCCTGCTTAGAGGAAATTGCCTTTGCCCAGGGCTTCATTTCAAAAGATTATTTATCTAATTTAATTGAAAGCTATCCGGATAATAATTATCGTTATTATATAGAATCTATTTTAAATGGCTAATATGGAATTTATTCAAACAGAAATCCCTGATATCATACTCGTAAAACCGAATGTTATTGAAGACCATCGCGGTTTTTTCATGGAATCTTACCATGTTGAAAAATTTAAAATTGGGGGTATAAAAAGTGTATTTGTTCAGGACAACCACGCTAAATCAGTCCAGAATACATTGCGGGGTCTCCATTTTCAGGTTCAATATCCCCAGGCAAAACTACTCAGATGCCTAAAGGGTAAAGTCTTTGATGTTGCCGTTGATATACGCCAGGACTCACCCTATTTTGGAAAATGGGTGGGAGAAGAATTATCTGAAGAGAATAGATACCAGCTGTATATTCCTGAGGGGTTTGCACATGGTTATTATGTAATGTCTGAGACAGCTGAAATTGCCTATAAATGCTCAGAAATCTATCATCCTCAGGATGAACAGGGTTTACGCTGGGATGACCCTGATATTGCTATAAACTGGCCCGGAGATAATCCCATTTTATCTGAAAAGGATAAAGTATTACCCATGTTAGCTGATAGTGATTTCAAAACAAGTCAAACAGCTGTCTAAAAAATGAATACCAACAAAAAATTAATTTCTAAAAATATCAATAATTTAAATTTTATCATTTTATTTCATCTGATTTTGATAGTGGGACAATTTTCCTTTGGTCAAAATATAAACAATAGAAGTTTGGATATTACCGATAGCGATAAACTTATCAGGTTACCTGAAACTTTTATTATTGAAACTGAAATTGACCCCAAAACCTATATTTTAGGTCCTGCAGATAAAGTCGGATTAAGTATCATGTCAACCTCACATTTGACTTACATCCTAACGGTTACGCCATCTGGGCAGCTTTGGATTCCTGAAATTGGAATTGTTGCGGTGTCTGGGCTAACAATCCCTGATGCGGAAATTAAAGTACAGAAATATATTCAGGATGAAAAATACAATACAGCTGAAGTCTCATTGATTTTACTCAATATCAGAAAATTTAAAGTACAGATTAGCGGTGCGGTAATTGCACCTGGTTTTATAAATGTATCAGCTGTTGACAGGCTCACAGATATTATTCACCGAGCAGGAGGACTGCATAAATTAGCCGATGAGGAAATGGTAGTAATTAAGCGCCAAAGTTCCAATATCAAATGCTCATTGAAATCATATCAATTTAATGGGGATCTTGCAAATAATCCTATATTGAAAGAAGGAGATGTTGTGCAAGTTCCCTTTCTGGACTCATTTTCAACCGAGGTTGAGATGTCAACATCTCACAAGAAAAGTCTGGTGCTGGTTACCGGATTTGTAATGAAGCCAGGAGGTCATCAATTTTTACCTGGATATACGATTCAGGATTATATCGCTCTTTCAGGAGGTATAACAGATCAAGGCAGCCAGAAAAAAGTAGCATTATATAGAAATGGAAAGGAAATTCCGGTAGATTTAATGCTTTATCCAAAACCTGGAGACCAGATAGATATACCAGCCAATATGAAATTCAGGTATTTAGGCAATATAAGCATTCTACAAACCCTCACTGCAGTTATGTCTCTTTACCTCACTTTTGTGGCGGCAACCAATTAATGAATACTGATCAGTTAATTACCGTGCAGTACACCAAACTATTGTGGTCGTACAAAAATATCTTAATACGAAATGTACTTATTGCAGCAATATTGACCTCGGTACTTGCATTAATCATCCCGAAAACATATAAATCCAATGCCATATTAATGCCTCCTAAATCACAGTCGGACCAGGGAATTCTTGCCAATATTGAGGGCCTTGCCTTTGGTGACTTTTTATCCACCTCATCCGATGAAGTATCAAATACAATTTTTGCCATTTTGAAGAGTCGTACCATGATGGAATCCATTGTGAATAAAATGGGGTTGATTCAGAGATATGAGTCTGATAACTTAGAGGAAGCTGTCAAATCATTGAGGAATAATCTCAGTTTTGAACATTTGGAGGAGGGAACGATCAGTATCAGTGCAAATGTTCATACTCCCTGGCTGTCAAATGAACAGGATGAGATTGAAGCAAGGAATTTAGCTACGGAAATCGTGAATTATATTCTGAGTAAATTAGATAAAGTGAACAAAACCCTCCAAACAGATGAAGCACGATTTCAGAGGTTATTTATGGAAAAAAGATATGAGGAAGCGATTTTAAACCTGCAAGAATCTGAAGAGAAATTAAGATTATTTCAGATGGAAAATAATACCCTTGATTTAGCCGAGCAAACCAGGGCAGCCATTAGAATTGGAGCTGAAATAAAAAGTCAAATACTAATTGATGAAGTGAAATTGGGTATCCTTAATAAAACTTATAAAAAGGACCATCCTGAAATTGATAAGCTTACTATGGAAATCACAGAACTTGAAGAGCAGCTAGCTAATTTAGATTACAATTCTCATGATTCTGTTAATCCCAATTATAATTTATTTCCTAAATTTTCTGAAGTTCCCAATTTAGAAATTGAACTCATGCGCCTGCAACGTGAAGTTGAAATTCAGAGTAAGCTGTATGCCTTTTTAACTCAAAAATATGAGGAATCCAAAATCCAGGAAGCGCGGGATACCCCAACTATTCAAATACTGGATGATGCCAGCTCTCCAATTAAACGTTTCAAACCCAAGCGGACTATCATGGTATTAGGGTATTCTCTTATTGCTTTTGTATTATCTGCTTTATATGTAATTCTTCTTGAGTTCAATACAACAGGAAAGCGCAGTAGTTGAGCACAATTTAATTACATCTACTTTTCCTTCATAGGGTCGTTGGATAAAAACACCGGTCTATAATGGTTCCTGAAATTTTCATTCGAATGGTGGGTATCTTTTCTTCCCGCCTAATCACATTTTTAACTTCCCTTTACATTGCATCTCTATTAAGCGAAGGGGAATGGGGCAGGATTAGCCTTATAATGAATTATTTCACTATTTTTCTTGTCTTTGCCGGGAATTTCTTTCCACGAGCGATCACCACTTACACCGCTCAAAATATTCCGAATACTTCAAACAGTAATTCTGCCTTGATAATTGGAAATCGAATTGTTTTGATTGCCTCGGCTGTTACAATTGTTTGCGGGATTATTTTTATAAAATTTGCCAATCCAATTTCAGACACTCGATCGGAATCACTTCTGCTGCTGTTATTGCTAATGGTATCAGTTCCGGTGTTATCTCAAAATATAATTTGCTATTTCCAGGGATTGGGTAAAGTTGGATTAATGACGATCCTGGAATTGGTCCGCAGTATCACCACCTCTGCCATAATTATATTTGGAGTGAAATCTATCAATGAATCACTAACAGGTTGGACATATGGGAAATCGCTTGGAATCTTACTCACCCTATTTATTTTAATAATTGTATATTATGGGAATAGGGTTGGCAATATATTTAAATGGAAATACTCCGATATTCAATTATATGATAAATTGAAAAAATATTTTTATTGGGGACTTTTAGGCGCTGTCTTTTCTATCGCAATTCGAAATATAGATGTTATCATTATTTCAAATACTTTCCACAATGATGCTCGAACAGGTCTCTTTAAATTAAGTATTTTATTTTTTACCGCTTTTGGACTTTTTGGACAATCAATTACATCTGCACTTCATCACCGAATTGCTGCACTTGCCGATAATTTACCTGCATTGAAATTATTCACATTTAAGATGAAATTAATTACTATTCCCATTTATTGTTTGGTTGCACTCATTTTATTTATTTACTCTGCAAATATTACCACATTCATTTTTGGTGATAAATACATTGAATTAGGTGCAATCCTGAAAATAATATTGATTGCGTCTATTTTCCAAATTTATACTTTTATAAATGGAGGTGTTTGGGCAGGTATTGGCAATATGAAAATGAATTCGCAATTTTTTAGTATTTCTTCAATAATATATATAATTGTTCTCATTTTCTTTATTAATAAATTTGATTTTCATTTATTCCCCTATGCTCTTTTAATTTCTTCAATATTTGCTGCTGTATATAGCGAATATCTGTTTAGAAAATTATTAAAAGTATAATGACAATTCCCTTTTTCACCTATTTGGTTTCAACAGTGGTATTAATTATATCTCTTCTGTGGATGGTGAAACTCCTGGGGAATAATTTTATTCTAACCCTGCCAGGATTTTTCTACGTCCATTTTATAGTCTTTATCTTTTTGGGAAGTCCAGTATTCTTTCTCCTTAAAGGTGCAGATAATTTTCAATATATTATTGCCACCCATTTGGTTATGCTCATTTTCCCCTTGGGCATTGTTATCATGAATAAATTAATGAAAATTAAATTTCAATTAGTTTTCAATTCATATATGCAGGAGCCTGTAAATGATGAACAGTCAGGAAATCAATTTATATTTTTATACCTTTTCGTGTTGGGAGTAGCAATTACTGTAACATTATTGTACTATTCAAAATTGGAGATTATCCCCATTAATTTTATGATAAACAATCTTTTGGGTGATATAAATATTACAGATCTGGCAAAGCTGAGAGAATCATCCACAACCACCTTCAAATTGGGAAAGCTGCATCGTTATAAATTCTTTATGGCGCAATTAATTCCATTTTTAGTAGTACTGGCAATGCTGAAATCAAAATTGACTAAAAAGAATGTTTGGCGTATTCTGTTTGTGGTTTTAGCTGTTTTTGCGATGTACAGGAGTATTTCAGACTTGCAGAAAAAACCACTGCTGGATTTCATTATTCTATTATTTACCGCATCCTGGATTTTCAGAGGGAAAATAAATTGGAAGCAAGTGGGAATATTAGTTGGTGTATCCATAGGCATTTTATCTTTAATGTATATTTTTATTATGGGATTAACCGATAGACCTTTTTTAACATTATTAGAAGGGATAAGTTCTCGTCTCTTTCTGGGGCAGACTGCACCTCTATATTATTATTTCTCTTTATTTCCTTCCTCACATGACTTTGTGCATGGCGCTTCACTGCCCAACCCGGCAGGGATATTCCAATTTGAACATTTCCCTATTACAAAGTGGATATTTGTCAATGGTTTAAACAGGAGCTGGGAAATTGTCGGCACAGCACCCTCAGCTTTTATTGGAGAAATGTACGCAAACTTTGGCTATCCCATCATGGTTCTGTCAATATTAGTACTCTCATTAATTCTGCAATATATTCAAATAAAATTTATTACTCGTCCTCGAACGCTTTTACTAACTGCCTTCTACGCTTATTTCGTATTTTTATCCGGACAATTCGCTATGACTGGTTTGTTTGTCGTAGCTCATCTGTACTTGATTTTATTTTTATTTACTGCCATTGTTTTTGTGGATGGTTATTCGCTCCTTGTAGGTGCATTATATAATGAAAAGTAAGGTCGTTCATATTGTGTTAAATACTTTTGTTCAAGACTCAAGAGTAATGCGGGAATGCAAGTCCCTGGCTGAAAATGGCTATGATGTTACGGTCATCGCCTATTGGATGAAAGGTCTGAAAGAAGAAGAACATCAAAATGGATACACCGTTAATAGGCTGCAGCTCATATCGAAAACATGGGTGAATAATTCTATAGTCCAGCTGTTTAAGTATATTGAGTTCTTATTTAAAGCGCTCTTAACCATCAAAAGAATTAAACCCCAAATTTGCCATGGCCATGACCCCAATGGATTATTGCCAGCCTATTTGACCAAAGTATTCTGGGACTGTAAACTCATTTATGATAGCCATGAATTATGGTCAGACTCAATACATTCAAAAGGCAAAAAGAAGTTTCTATATAAAATAGGGCGGGAATTTGAAAAGCTATTAATTAAAAAAGCGGATGCCGTAATTACCGTTAATCAATCTATTGCTGATATAATGCTCCACGAAAATAAAATACCCTCAATAAATATTGTGCGGAATATGCCTTCAAAATCTAAAAATAGCTCAATATTAAGTAAGGCTGAATTGGGATTTCCAAAATGTAAGTTTAATTTAATTTATACCGGGAATGTAGAAAAGGGTAGG
>DTTG01000048.1 GCA_012964845.1 Fidelibacterota bacterium | reverse complement strand
AATCAGGTTTCCATTGGGGTATTTGCAATTTATCTGCCATTCCCTCAAATTCCCCCCTGCGAATATTTGCAAGATTTATCCGATCATCAGTTGGGGCTGAAAATTCATATAAAAATACTGGTATATTAAGTTCATCTCCAACTCGTTTTGCCAATTGCTTTGAATATTCTACACAATCATCCATGGATGTCTCTGAAATGGGAACAAATGGGCAAACATCGGTGGCTCCCATTCGCGCATGGGCACCACTATGATTCCGCATATCAATGAGCTCTAATGCCTTCTTTATGCCCAAAAATGCTGCCTCAATAACAGATTCAGGACTTCCCACTATAGTCACAACCGTTCGGTTGGTATCTGCACCAGGATCTACATCTAATAAGGTAATACCAGAAACAGATTCCATTGCATCCGTAATTTCTTTTATAAGTGCAGTATCTCGACCCTCACTAAAATTGGGTACACATTCTATGATTTTCATTTTATTTTTAATAATTAGATAATTTATACATTATAAAAATGAGTATTGTTAATAAAAGAATATTTCGAACCATCTTAAAAGATCCACTATTTTTCCGCCAAAATTGATGTCGTAACGATTTAATCCAATAACTCCATTAAAAGCTTATACCTGTAAATAAATACATAAACATTTTAACAAATGGCATCATTAAAAATCCCAAAACTGAAAATGGTGTAACCATTCCGATAAGGATTATTCCCATGAGTATTTTTGGACCATACATCTGAAGTTTCCAGGCCAATTCGGGATTGTTTTTTGAAATCATATTTCCAAAGATTTGGGAACCATCTAATGGTGCAACTGGAATCATGTTAAAAACTGCTAAAGAAATATTTATAAATATAAAAAAATATAGGGTTTGAATAAACATTTCACTTTGCAATAAACCAACAATATTAACAAGTCTCATCATCAAGCCACCTGTGAAAGCCAATAATAAATTGGATGCCGGTCCAGCAAATGCTACTTTCATCATATCTAAACGAGGATTAGAAAAATTTACAGGATTAACTGGAACGGGCTTTGCCCAGCCAAATCCTACAAATAATATCATCAATGAACCAATGGGGTCTAAATGTGCTAATGGGTTGAGGGTTAAACGACCATTTCTTGCAGCGGTATGATCTCCCAGTTTGTAGGCTATATAGCCATGTGAAAATTCATGAAAACAGAGAGAAAATATTAAAATAGGAAGCAATATTATTAAAACTTCCATTGGTAAACGTAATAGCATTTAACCCCTTGGATGAAATTCTTTGTGAATTTCTTTCAAATAAATTTTATCAATATTCGTATAAATTTGGGTGGTGGTTATATCTGAATGTCCAAGCATTTCCTGAACTGATCGCAGGTCAGCACCCCCTTCTAATAAATGGGTTGCAAAACTATGCCGTAGAACATGAGGACTGACTTTCTTTGTAATACCGGCTCTCAGGGTATTTTCATGGAGAATATTCCAAATCGACATTCGGGTGAGCTTTCCTCCTCTATGGTTTAGAAATAATATTCCCTGGCTTTTGCCTTTTTTGGAGTTGGAAGGTCTTACCTCCTTGAGGTAAAGTTTTAGAAAAGTCAATGCTCTTTTACCAAAGGGAACTATTCTTTCCTTGCCCCCCTTGCCAAAAACGCGAATCAAACCCTCATCCATCATTAGGTTTTTCAGTTTTAAATCAACCAATTCAGTGACTCTGAGACCGGAGGCATACAGCATGCTGAGAATGGCTTGATCTCTGAGAGCATATTTTTTATTTAAATCAACTGATTGAATAATCTGGTTAACTTCCTCAACTAATAATGTTGTGGGAATACTTCTAGTTAAACGTGGCGGTACTAATAATTGTGAGGGGTCATTTTTAGTTATCCGTAATTGACACAGATATTGGTGAAATCCGCGAATAGTAGAAAAAAGTCTATGAATACTTGACGATTTTTTTATTCCTTCTTTATTGTCCATTTTCGGCGCATCACTTAATTCGTTTACAAATTTTTCTATATGAGCAGATTGAATTGAATCAATTGACATGAGCTGCAATTCATTATACATAAAATTGATATATTTTTTTAAATCGTGATTATAAGCATAAAGTGTATTGTTTGATAATCTTCGTTCAAATTGCAAATGAGATAAATATTCCGTAGCTAATTCCCATAATGGATTTTTTCTTTCTATTGCAGGTTCTTTAATCATCATTGATGAACTGCATTTGTAAATTCCTGCAATTCTTTAATTGAAGGGTTTTCTTCTATTTTAGTTCCCGTTACAATATAGCCAGCACCTGATGAGACCAAGGTTCGTGCAGAAGCAGGAGTATTAACTCCTCCGCCAACCACAATTGGTATGTGCAATTGTTTTGAAATATTTGAAACTACCTCTGATGCAGCATGATTTTCAGCACCACTTCCCGCTTCTAAAAATACAAGTCTATTTCCCAGGTATTCGCCAGCTAAGGCATGTGCCAGGATAATGTCATGTTTATTCATTGGAATTGGTGAAGTATTGCTCATTACTTCAACTGATGAACGTACACCGCCATCTAAAAGAATATATGCCGTCGGTATAGTCTCTAAATTTATATTGTGGATAATTGGTGCCGATTTAACATGTTCGCCAATTAAATATTGAGGATTCCGTCCACTAATTAATGATAAAAACAACACCGCATCTGCATGTTGTGAAAGTTGACTGGACGATCCCGGAAAAATAATTACAGGAAGATCTGTATTTTTAGTAACTTCTTCAATTCGTGATTCAAATTCATTATCAGATATTAAGCTACCGCCAATAAAAATAGCGTCAAAATCGCTTTCATTCACCAAATGAAGCATGTTAAGCAATCCATTGTCATTCTTCTTGTCGGGATCAAGAAGCGCAATTGCCACTGCGCCACGGGATGTCCTTATTTGCTCTAATTTTGAGAATGTGCTCAACTGAATTCCTTCAAGCATTTGATTAAATGGTTAATTTCATCAATAGTTCGTTTTTCTGTGACAGCAATTAATAGTAAAGAATCGCTTTCATCGGTCAATGCTCGCATAATTGATACGCCCTTTGCAGCACAATAATTAGTGACATCAATAGCAGAATGGGTGGTTTTCACAACAAATTCCATTAGAAATTCATTGGAATAGGGCAAAGAATAATTTTCTAACTCAGATATACCATTAGCAGCATAACGAGCTTTTTGGTGGCAAATATTCGCAATATAGGGCATTCCCTTTTTACCCATAAGTGCAAGGTATATTGTAGCTCTCAATGCAAGTAAACCCTGATTAGTACAAATATTAGAGGTTGCTTTCTCTCTTCTGATATGTTGCTCTCTGGTTTGGAGTGTTAAAACAAAACCATCATTGTTATTTTTATCAACCGTTTTGCCAATTATTCTCCCGGGTATTCTTCGCTTATACTGTTCTTTTACGGCAATTAATCCCAGTAGAGGTCCCCCATAACTCATTGGATTTCCCAGAGATTGACCTTCTCCTACAAAAATATCAGCGCCGCATTTTCCCGGAGGTTCTAGCACAGATAAGGATAAAGGCTCTGATACTGCAATTAACAGAGATTTAGGGTCTAACATTTTCTTTTTACTTTCCATCCAATTTTCAATGAGTCCATTTTTATTGGGAGATTGAATAATCAATGCCGCTATATTTTCGGAATAAGATTTTAGAGCGTTTAAATCTGTAATACCATTGATTTCCGGTATTTGAATCAGTTCCATATCTTGACCTGTTAAATATGATTTTACAACTTGGAGGTAATGCGGATTCAGTGATCCAGAATATAGGATGATTTTGCTGCGAGTAAAAGAATGAGCTAAAAGACAGGCTTCAGCGATAGCAGAGGAGCCGTCATAAAGAGAAGCATTGGCTATATCCATTCCGGAGATTTCACAGATCATTGATTGAAATTCGTATAAATACTGTAAGGTTCCCTGACTGACTTCTGCTTGATAAGGAGTATATGATGTATAATATTCAGATCGACCACTAATAAAATCAACTGCCTTAGGTATAAAATGATCATATACCCCACCGCCAGAAAAACAAAAATTATCAGCAGCATTGGAATTACTTAATTGTATTAGTTCTCTTTCGATTTCCATTTCAGAAAAAGGCGTACCAATTCCCAAATCTCCCGTCAACCTGAATTTTTGAGGAATTATTTTAATTAATTCCGAGAAATTAGAGACAGCAGCTCCATTTAGCAACTGAACTTCTTCTTCGGGTGTTGTGGGAATAAAGTGCACTATTGAACCAGCTTTTTATATTCGTCCGCTGTCAAAAAATCACCATCATTATTGGTGAAATTAGTTAATTTTATTATCCATCCCCTCATGTAAGGGTCTGTATTAACACACTCAGGTTCATCCTCAAGAATTGGGTTTACCTCAGAAATTTTACCCTGCATGGGTGAATATATATCTGCCACAGTTTTCACTGCTTCAATTGTCCCAATTGAGTCTTTTGCCATGAATTCATCTCCGGGTTCTGGTAATTCAATAAAGATGATATCACCTAATTCGCCCTGAGCATAATCTGTAATGCCGATAGTGGCTATTCCATTTTCTATTTTAACCCATTCATGGTCTGTTGTATACTGTAAATCTTCAGGTATATTCATTTAATCTTTTTCTCCTTGTATAAATTGAAAATTATCTAAAAATCCTGTATCCATATTACCTTTTTGAAAATCAACATTTTCAAGTATCTGCTTTTGATAAGGTATAATGGTTTTAATTCCTTCAAAAACACATTCATCCAAAGCTCCAATCATGCGATTGATTGCTTCAGCTCTAGTTGGTGCGTGAACGATAAGTTTTGCAACCATTGAATCGTAATTTGGTGGAACAGTATAGCCAGCGTACACATGGGTATCAACACGAATTCCCATCCCGCCCGGCATGTGGAAACTCGTAATCGTTCCAGGGCAGGGTCTGAATTTATGAGCGGGATCTTCAGCATTAATTCGGCATTCTATAGCATGTCCGCGTGTTTTCATATTATTCATCCATGATGGGATAGGGTGCCCTGCATGGCAAAGAATTTGATATTTTATAAGATCCGCTCCAATTACCATTTCAGTTACGGGATGCTCAACCTGAATTCTTGTATTCATTTCCATAAAGAAAAAATCATTATTTGAATCCAACAGAAACTCGATAGTACCAGCACCCACATAATTTGATGCTTTTGCTCCAGCGATTGCAGAATCATACATTTTTTTCCGTGTTAATTCTGTAACTCCCGGTGAAGGAGATTCTTCAATGAGCTTTTGATGTCTGCGCTGGATGGAGCATTCTCTTTCTCCCAATGAAACAACATTTCCATGTTTGTCTGCTAATATTTGCACTTCAATATGACGTGGTTTTTGAATAAACTTTTCAAGATATAAATCTCCATTATTAAAAGACATCTCAGCTTCGGATTGTGCAGAGTTAAATGCATTCTCAATCTGGTCTTCATTTTCAACAAATCGCATGCCCTTACCACCACCCCCAGCAGAAGCCTTTAACATGACCGGATATCCGGCTTTTTCGGCTTCATCCTTTGCCTCTTGAACAGATTGTACTATTCCGTCTGATCCATAAATGACCGGGACTCCAATTTTTTTCATAGTTTCTTTAGCATTCGCTTTGTTGCCCATTGCATCAATTGTTTCAGGAGGAGGACCTATAAATTCAATACCATTTTCAGCACAGATATTTGAAAATTTTGAACTTTCAGCAAGAAATCCATAGCCAGGGTGGATTGCATCCGCATTTGTCAATTCAGCTGCAGCAATTATAGCCGGAATATTTAGATAACTTTTAGTGCTTTCGGGCGGGCCTACGCAAATTGCTTCGTCTGCAAATTTTGTATGAAGGGATAATTCGTCAGCTTTTGAATAAACTGCAACCGTTTTTATATTCAGTTCTCTGCATGCACGGATTATTCGGAGAGCAATTTCTCCTCGATTTGCAACTAATATTTTATTGTACATAAATTATTCAGGAGCAATAATTATGAGATCCTGATCATATTCCACCGGGGTACCATCTTTAATGAGGATTTTTACAACTTTTCCAGATACTTCAGATTCTATTTCGTTAAATATTTTCATGGCTTCAATAATGCAAATGACTTGACCAACTTTAATAATATCCCCTTCTAATATAAAGGGAGGTGTCTCCGGCTTTGACGATTGATAATATGTTCCTACCAAGGGTGCTTTTATAGTCTCAGTATTCTCATCGGTCTTTGAGACTATATTTTGCTCTTCAACCTTGACTAACTCCTTTTCCTGCTCATTTTCTACAGGGATGTTGGCTGTAACATTTGGAGTATTAACTATTGCAGATGCTGGCGTAGATTGGATGAGTTCAATATTTCTATCCATACTCTGAACTGCATTTTTCCGAATTTTTATTTTCTGTTTCCCCCAAAAGGTGGATATTTCCAGTTCATCTACTTTAGACTCTTCCAGTATCTTGATCAAATTTTTTATATTATTTTCTAACATAGGTATATTAACTCTTTACCCTCTCAATATATCGTTTCTCTTTTGTGTCAATCCGAATCACATCACCAATTTGGATGAATAGCGGGACTTGAATGGTCAAATCGGTTTCTAATTTTGCTGGTTTAGAACCGCCTTGTGCCGTATTCCCCTTTTCTCCAGGATCAGTATCTTTAATGGTCATATTCATATGTTGTGGAATTCTAACCTCAATCGGTTCATCTCCATTAAAGGCGATAGTTGTAATTGTATTCTCTAAAAGGAAATCAAGTACATCTTCTACTTGAGCTTCAGTGAGGCTAACCTGCTCATAAGTCTCTTGATCCATAAATATATAATTGGTGTTTTCTGAGTACAAATAATTATAGTTTCTGGCTTCAACTCTTACCGTCTCAATTTTCTCACCGGCCCTGAATGTCTCCTCTACTACCTGTCCTGTGCGAATATTTTTTAATTTTGATCGTACAAATGCATTTCCCTTGCCGGGTTTAACATGTAGGAATTCTACAATTTTCCATAAGTTATTCTTATGATTAATAATTAGTCCATTTTTAAAATCTGAAGTATTTGCCATCGTTTATAATGTATTCCTTAATTTAATTTATACCCCTAAAATTACAAATCAATTGGACATTATACATATATATTTGAGATGATAAATTCTGAATTTCTTGCAGAACCTTTTGCACAATTTTTACCAACAGTATTTTTATATGCAGAATTACATTTTCGGTTTAAATGGAGTGGCAGCCGCTATTTTCAAAAAGAACCGGAAATATTAGCCGATCTCCCCATAAGAATTGAACCTAATAGGGATATTCCAATTTTATTGATTATAAAGGATTCACATTTATTCCCAATTACTCTAAAATATGTTGAAATAGTAATTTATAAATCTAACAAAATTATTCAATCTCAAACTTTTCAATATAATACTCAATTAAATATTAATTGGTGGGATGATACAGTGATGATTGATCCGGAAGGTATTTCAGGGGATATAGAAATTAATGTTGAATTTATGTATAATGTGGGTGGACAAGATAAAAAATGTACTATTCATAATTACCCACTTTGTTCTCATGATAAATTAAAAACCTATATTTCTAAATATCCTTACCCAAATGATGGAAATGTATTATATGGCGATATTCACTATCATTCAAATTTAACTGAAGATATGGTTGAATTTGGCGCTCCGTTAAAGGCAACATTAGCCATGGCAGAATCATTAGGATTAGACTTTTTTTGCAATACTGATCATTCCTATGATTTAGATGATGTTCCGGGTTCATGGACTGAAACAGACCCAACTCTTGAAAAATGGAATAAATCCAGAATAGAAATCAACACACTTAATAATGGCAATCCGGGAAAATCATTTATCATACCATCTGAAGAATTAAGTTTGCATAACAAGGATGGAAGAAATATACATGCGCTTATACTGAACCATTCAACTTTTCTCCCAGGCTCAGGAGATGGCGCTGAGGAGCCATTTAATTTTCATGCTGATTATAATACAAAAACTGTTCATGACAGTTTAGATAATGAGTCACTTTGTATTGCAGCCCATCCTTTTAATCCAGTTCCCTTAGTGCAATGGTTTTTTGTAAAAAGAGGGAAATGGCAATTAGAGGATATTGTGGAAGAAAATGTTGCAGGAATTCAAATAGTCAATGGAGCTCTTGATGAGGGATTTTATGAAGGTTTAAAAATTTGGAAGGAATTACTTTTAGATGGTTACCATAAATTTATTTATGCCGGAAATGATGCCCATGGTAATTTTAATATTTATCGCCAAATCAAAATACCAATGCTTTCCTTATATGAAAAGAATGAACAATTATTTGGAGAATTCAGAACCGGTGTGCATACAAATGGGAACAATGGAGCCATAAATTCTGCCGTTACTTCCATGAAAAATGGGAATTGCTTTGTAACTAATGGCCCCTTTATTAACATAACCTTCCAAAATAATGGACCAATTTATGAAATGGGAAGTACCGTTAGATCAAATTATGGTATTATTACAGTATCAATCATATCTACCCCCGAATTTGGGATGATTAAAAAAATAACAATAATAAAAGGTGTTATTGGTGAAAATAAAGAAGTAGATTATTTTACAATTATGAATCCACGGGAGTATAAATTAATAAAGGATTTTGAAATTAATAGTGATAGCAACTGTTATTTTCGGTGTGAAGTTGAACTTGATTCTATTAATGAGAAAAGGATTTTTGCAATGTCAAACCCAATTTGGTTATCACCTAATATTAATTAAGCAAATTTGCTATATTTATTATTGGCTCCTGATTGTGACTGGATTTTGTAAAAAGATGTAATTAATTTAATGTAATCTTTTTTATCTTCGGTGAATTGATCAATTGGTGGAATATGACTCGCATATTTTGCCATATCCACAATTTGACAGACATCATTCCAAGAGTTTACTAATTCTGGCTCAATTCCAATTAATTTAAAATGTTCTGCTAATTCACCTGAAGTCATTTCTGTTGCTTTTATATAGAAGACCTCTTTAAAAAATAATCGACATATTTCACTTAATTTTAAATAGTATTTTTCTGTAGATTCAGAATTAATTATTTCAGGAAGTGGTAAATCTTCTATTTCTTTTACAGACTCTTTGAGAGCGGAAATTTTAAAAGATCCCGTTAAATATTTTGATTTACTTTGTCTTGTTTTTGTTTTCCATAAATACCCCGCCCCTACAATTCCGGCAACAAGGGATAACAGCAATAAGGCAATTTTAAAGGGTGAGATTAATTTTAGCTCTTTCATTGGTTTGATGGATCGCATCTCATTTGATGTACTTGAAATATTTGATAATATATTCAGGGTGATTTTATTTGTTTCAATTTGGGAAATAACATGATTATTTTGTTTAATATCTACTGGGATAGATGGAATAATAATCTCCCCAACTTTCCAAAATTGTAGAAAATAACTGATAGAAATTGGAGTTAGAATTTTATCAGCAACTGTAAATTCTTCCATATTTTCTTCCAATTCATAAAAAACAGGAACCTCATTATTTTTATTATTTTCAACACTTACTTTTATTTCTACCAGTGAACCCACATAAATAGTATCAGATTTTACATCCACTCTTAAATCAAATGGAAATAATCCGCAAAAAAATATTAAAAATATTAATCTCATTAATGCCGATGCATTCTGGTACTAAAAAACTGTTCCAGTGGATTCAAATATCCTTCAGCAGTATCAATTGATATAAAGTCTATTTTATTTTTTTTACAAAATTCTTTTATAACTTTGTTTTTATTTTGAATATATTTTGTGGAAATATTTTGGACTTGTTTATTATTTGTATCTATCCATGCAGATTTTTGAGTTTCAGCATCGTGAAATTTCACCATCCCTAATTTCGGAATTGCAATCTCAGCTTTATCTAATATTTGAATATTGATTAAATCATGTTTTTTGTTTATCAATTTCATAGTTTGCTGATAGGAATCGTCCCAAAAATCAGACAATAAAAAAATAATACTCTTTCGTTTAAGAACTTTTTGAATATGTTCCAATGCAATAGAAATATCAGTTTTTCTATCTTTGGCCTTATGGTAAATCATTTCTCTAATTACACGCAGAACATGGCTTTTACCTTTTTTGGGGGGAATAAACTCTTCGATTTTATCAGAGAAAAGTAATAATCCAACTTTATCATTATTTTTAATGGCACTAAAGCTTAAAATGGAAGCCAGCTCAATCATGATATCACTTTTCAAGGATTCTCCAGTGCCAAAAAATCCAGAAGCGGAGACATCAACTATCAACATTACAGTCAATTCACGTTCTTCATCGTATTTTTTGATAAATGGTTTGCCAGTTCTTGCTGTTACATTCCAATCGATGGCTCTAATATCATCTCCGGGATAATATTCTCTTACTTCAGCAAACTCCATTCCCATCCCTTTAAAGGCTGAATGGTACTCACCACCAAAGATGTTATTTACAATATGCCTAGTTTTAATTTCAATTAAACGAACTTTCTTTAATATCTCGGCAGGAATCATGTAGGATTTTAGGGAGTGGGCACAGATTCATAAATTCTTTGAATAATATCCTCAGTTGTTATCTCCTCTGCTTCAGCTTCATAGGATAATATAATGCGATGTCTTAGAATTGATTTTCCCACTGCACGTACATCTTCAGGAATAACAAAGCCTCTGTTGCGTAAAAATGCATGTGATTTGGATGCATTTGCCAAGAAAATTGTTGCTCGAGGAGAAGCACCATAGGTAATCAATGGCTGCAAATCTTTCAAGCCGTATTTTTCCGGATACCGAGTAGCAAATACCAAGGACACAATGTACTTTTGTATATTTTCTGCAATATATATTTGATCCACAATTTTTCGTGCTGATAAAATTTGAGATGGGTTTACAACTGGTTTTAATTCAATATTTGAATTAATTTTCCCCATCCTTTTTAATATTTCTAATTCTTCCTCGGGATTCGGATATCCAACCAATACCTTAAACATAAAACGATCAATTTGTGCTTCCGGCAGAGGATAGGTACCTTCCTGTTCAATGGGATTTTGGGTTGCCATTACCAAAAATGGATTTTCCAATTTAAAAGTTTGATCACCAATTGTAATCTGCCTTTCCTGCATTGCTTCAAGGAGAGCTGATTGTACTTTAGCAGGTGATCTGTTTATTTCATCTGCCAGTATGATATTCGCAAATATTGGTCCCTTCTTAACTTCAAATGAACCATCCCTGGGATTGTAAATCAGAGTACCCAATATATCTGCAGGCAGAAGGTCAGGGGTGAATTGCAGCCGTTGGAATTTTGTGTCAATAATCTTGGCCAATGAGTTTATAGTGAGGGTTTTTGCAAGTCCAGGGACTCCTTCTAGAAAGACATGGCCATCTGTTAAAATAGCCAACAATAATTTTTCAATTAAATCATCCTGACCAATTATAACTGTACGAATGGCAGTATTAATATCATGAATAAATTGCGACTCCCTCTCAATGGAGTCTTTTAATTCAGCGAGATCAAATTCAGACATATTTTATATATTAGTTCTTTTGTTAACTATTGAATTTAATGAATCTATGGTAGTTTTAATATTTTTTAAGCCTTCAAGTTCATATTCCACAGAGGGAATTAATTCATCATCGGGATATTTATCCTTAAATAAATTATAATTTATTATTGCATCACTATAAGCTTCCAAATAATTATTATAAATGTAGGCAATCATAAATAATGATTTTTTTGACACTTCATGATCAGGGTAATCCTGGACTACCTTTTGAAATTCTTCAACAGCAAATTCAAAATCTTTGGTATCGTTTAGATAAATATCAGCTATCTGAAATTGTGCCTGAGCAGCTAATTCATGTAAAGGGTAAGTTTTAATTATAGATTTAAAACTAGTAATAGATTCCATTAGCTTAGTTTCAGTTCTATATTGTTGACCATCCTTCCAATGCTGATCAGCCGACTTATTTGAACCGCCACTACAAGACAGCACGTACAATCCTATTAATAATATTAATATATTTTTCACAGTATTCTCCATTTTTGTTTGAATTACAGACTTAAAATTTATCAATGTTTTACATATTTATCTCAATAACTAAATATAATTATTTACTCAAAATATCCAATAATACTTAAAACATATATAATAATGATGCATGCAGTTGGGGATTTGCTAATTCTCCATAGGGGAAACCAACATCTATTCGAATTGGCCCAAGACCTGTTTGATAAATAATCCCCATTCCATAATCCCAGATCAAGCTTGTAGTTGTAAAATCATAAATTGTTTCATATAATCTTCCAACATCAATAAATAATTCACCGCCAAATTTATTTTTAATAGGAAATCTATATT
>DTTG01000047.1 GCA_012964845.1 Fidelibacterota bacterium | reverse complement strand
GTTTTTTCATGGTTGCAATATTCTTTTCAGTGCTAACCGCGGGATGCACCTTATGATGTATTGCATAATTTTCAGCAGGAAGTCCAAATGCATCGAATCCCTGAGGTTGAAATACATTATATCCTTTCATTTTCATGAATCGCGCAAAGGTATCAGCAGGTCCATAGTTATACCAATGACCGATATGCAGTTTATCACCAGAAGGATAACTAAACATAGTAAGGGCATAATATTTCTTTGATGAATTTGTTAAATCAGGGGAATGAATCTTAGACTTTCTCCATCTTTCTTGCCATTTTGCTTCTATTTCATTAAACGAATAAGTATCTATTATGTTCATTATATTTATGGGATTGTGCTAGTATAGATAAAGTTATACTTTAAGAATATTGATAGTTGGCTTCGATATTATTTACGCGAATTTAAAAAGTAAGTCTGCATTTTACCCTTGCCTGGAATTTCAATTAAATCTCTTTTTGTAAATGAGTAGTTGTCTTTAAGTTGTGAATAGGTGCTTTTGGAAATATGTATTTTATCATTTGATCCAAAAGATTCCATTCGGCTGGCAACATTTACCGTATCTCCCCATAAATCATAAATAAATTTCTCTTTCCCGATTACTCCTGCAGACACCGGACCTGAATTTATTCCAATTCTAATTTTTAATGATTGATTGGTTTTGGTATTTATCTGCTCAATGGTGTCAAGCATATCTAACGCCATTTTTACTACAGAGTCAGCATGGCTTGATAGCGGCTTTGGCACTCCCCCCGCCAGCATATAACAATCACCTATTGTTTTAATTTTTTCCAGGGAATATTTTACGATCAAACCATCAAATAATGAAAAAATGCTATTTAACTGCATTACTACATCAGTTGCTGAAATTGTTGATGATAATTTTGTAAAACCTGCAAGATCTGCAAATAATACAGTTGAGTCATCAAAATCATCGGCAATAAGAGATTCACCATTTTTTAATCTTTCGGCAATGCTTTTGGGTAAAATATTAAGCAGTAGTTTATCAGATTTCTCCTGTTCTATTTTAATTTGCTCCTGATATTTTATTTCTTTATCATGGAAAAACTTTTTATCAAGAGCATTTTTTATTCGGGCATTTAATAAAACCTTACTAATTGGCTTAAACAGAAAATCATCTGCCCCGTTACTAATACATTCTGCCGTTGATTTAAGTTCATCCATTCCAGATAACATGATGACTGGTATATGATGTAAGGCATGATCTGCTTTGATTATTTGCAATAATTCTAATCCATTCATTTCAGGCATGATGAGATCGAGTAGAATAATATCTATATTGATTTTAGGATTTTGCAGAATATCTAATGCATCATTTGCAGATTCTGCACAATGGGTTTTATGCATAGATTTTGAAATGATTTTATCTAACAATTCAAGATTGCTTTTATCATCATCAATTATGAGAATATTCCCGGCTTCTATTGGAGCATCAATTCCCTCAATTTTTTTATATAACTTTAAAGATGGATCATTCAAATATAAATCAGATCTATAATTTTTTAGAAACTCCTCTACAGTTACATTTGAATATTTTTTTAATTCGTTTATATGTCCGAGCAGTGATTTTCCTGCCATATGAATTTTATCTAATGAATCATTAATATCTTTTCCATAGGGAGTAGAATTATTGCCAGCATCTTCTTTGAGCAATTCTGCCATGCCCAAAATAGTAGAAATAGGTGTTCGAATTGAGAATTGTAATTCGGATATATTAATAATGTCACCAATATATTTACGATCTCCTCCTTCATTATTTGTGAAATACGTATTTATATTTTCAAATAATAGTGATCCGGATTCGTGAATATTTTTAACATCGGCAATTAATTGGCCGTCTGTTCCTTCTTTTAAATAATCAAGTATTAACTCTGAAAATCCTAATATTGCATTTATTGGATTGGTCAAATCATGCTTTATATTACTTAGAAGTGTCTTATAATTTTCAGAAGCTTGCTTATGCATATTCGATGTAATTGAATTGCTTATCTCAGACATTTTATATTAATTGTTGTTAATTTATGTGCCTGTAACTTTACCTATTTTACCCAAGAGCCTGTCAAAGTCCACTGGTTTTGTATCATATTCATCACAGCCGGCATTTAAAGCCTTTTGCCTATCCCCTTTCATTGCATGGGCAGTGAGTGCAATTATTGGGATTGATTTAGTGGCATGGTCTGCTTTTAGTTTTTTTGCGGCATCCCATCCATCCAAAATAGGAAGACTGAGATCCATTATGATCAATTTTGGTTTTTCCTGGTTCGCTTTTTCAATTCCGCTGAGACCATCTACAGCTGATATAACAGTAAACCCTTTTCGCTCCAACCTTCGTGTCAGCATATCTAAATTTAACTCATTGTCTTCAATTAGTAATATTTTCATCCTATGACCCCTTTAAGTACATTTTAAGATTGCTTTCTTTTACGGCAACATCTATTCGGTTAATGATTTCTTTCCTGGTATAATCCCCTTTTTGGATTACCCTATCAACATTAGCAGTTAAATAGGAGTAATCATCCGCAGTGAGGTCTTTAGAGGTGATCACGATAATAGGTATATCTATCAGGGAATCTTTCCCCTTTATAACCTTTAAAAATTTAAACCCATCCATTACAGGCATAAGCAAATCCAATAGAATCAATTCTGGTTTTTCCTTTTTAATTCGATCTAAGGCAACTTTCCCATTTTCTGCTTCATCCACTCTCCATCCATCCTTAACCAGCATTTTACGTAAAATAATTCGTGTTGCTGAATCATCATCAATTACTAAAATATGTTTACTTTTGCCTATAATTTTATATTTCGATAAAATTACATTCAGGGTTTTCCATTTAATTGGCTTAGTTAGAAAATCCACAACTCCAAAATCTTTAGCCATTTTTTCATAGTCACCAATGGTGACAATAATTACGGGAATTTGGGATAGTAAAGGTGTTGTTTTCAGTTTTTTATAAACAGTCCAACCATCCATATCAGGCATAACAATATCAAGAATAATTATATCGGGAACTAGCTTATTCGCCTTAATAAGACCTGATTTCCCATTATTTGCAGTAAAAACTAAATAGCCCTCCTTTGATAACCTTCTATCAATCAAGTCCAAGAAGTTGATATCATCATCAATAATTAAAATTTTACCCTTCTGTGGGAATGGTGATATTTGTGGA
>DTTG01000046.1 GCA_012964845.1 Fidelibacterota bacterium | reverse complement strand
TATTTCCGGATTCAAATGGAAAATAATATCCTGTTCATGCATTCTTAGCTGAGGACTGTTAAAATCTATAAATTCAGAAATTATAAGTGATTCTCCAAATTTGTTCAATGCCTGTAGGGATTCTCTAATATAATATGATGATTCCTTTGAGTCACTGATAATTGCTATTTTATGTCTATTAGGAATATTCAGCGTAAAATAAAAACGATTATCTTCCATTCTATCATCGCCGTCTAACTCTACTATTCCAGAATGGCTGCCGGATTTTGACAGAGCAGTTTTAAAGGTAAATATTTTGATATTTCCAGGATTGAGTGAAATTAATTGCTGCCCCACAATCATTTCATTAATGATTAATTGTAATAAGCGGTTTTCAATATTTTCCACACCACTATTTTGAACAGACACTTCAATTTCCATTTGATCATTTGGAAGTAGAATTTCATTTACAATATTTAATTGAGTGATAGCTAAATTATTTTCAATTTCAGGTGCAATAAATGTGTAAATATGAAACGACCCTAATTGGTCACTATTGTTATTTAATTCTTTTATGGATGAATATTGCCCATCGGTTAAAATGTACAATTCTTTTGACGTAAATTCGCCTTCACTATTAACTGCCAGGATGTTCAGAGAATTAATTAAAGATTCACCTAAAAATGTAGATTTTACAAGGGATTCAATTGGAGGTATATCTTCTCTCAGTCCTTTAAATTGTAATCCGCTGTTTGTGTTTATCCAAATTAATTGATTTTTATCTGGAATTTGATTCAGTATTTTTCGGACAGTAATTTGGACATGATCTCTACTTCCTGCCATGGAGAAGCTGTCATCCAGAACAATAGCATGCAAAGCAGATTCCCCAGAATTTTGTAAATTAAATATTCCATTAATAACAGGTCTGGAAATCATCATTACTATACAGAGAATGATAATGGTTCTAAGTATGAGCAATAATATTTGTAAAATCTGGAGTTTGCGGATAGACTCCTTTTCCAGTAACTTTAAAAATCTCAGTGTGCTGAAATCTATTGTTATGAGATTTCGGCGATTCAGCAGATGAATAATAAGTGGAATTGCTGTTAAGGGGAGCAGCCAGAGAAAAAATGGTGTTAAAAAGCTCACCCAATTCCCCCAAGAGTTAATATGAATGCAATTACCATTGGAATGAGAAGATTATCATTAATACGGGGTGTTGCAAATAATTCAACTACTGTTGCGGTTAAAACTGCAATGAAATTAATATAAAAAGCTACAGGGGATATTGTAAATACGATGATAGCAGCAGTTATGAAAAATGCAGCAGAGCCTTCTAAGGATTTTGAAAACAATTGTGTTTTCCCAAATTTTATGCCAATAATTGCAGCAGCTGAATCGGCAATGCTTAATACAAGTAATCCGATAATTGCTGAATTTTCATTAAAAATACAAATGGTGATTGCAGCGCCAATAATTACCCATGAAGCTCCTGATAAAATTCCTTGTTCGATGGGTCGGGTGAAACCAGTAAATAATTTGGAATAAATACGATATAAGAATTTATTGTTTCGTCGTCCATAATCTAAAATTGGTAGTATAATTGCAATGGCTATTATCCAGGGCTGAAAAGAATCTTTTCCAAAATACCATAGCATAAACGGAATAGATGAAGAGGATAAATGGATGAGTTTCCGATTGATTTCTTGATGGTATTTTAATGGATCATGCATTCATTAAATCCTGGTACCTCTGGGAAATATTGTCAGATTTGAATAGGCCAGATCCTACAATGGTTACATCAATACCAGTAGCATAAACTTCTGAAATGGTATCTAGATTCACCCCGCCATCCACTCCAATGGTGATATTTCTACCCTTTGTCATTTGCACAATATTCTCCATTTTTTTAAGAGTGGAGTTTATGAAAGATTGCTCACCTTTTCCGGGAAAAACAGACATGATTAAAATATAATCTAGGTAATCTAAGAGGGGTAAAAGACATTTTTCATCTGTATCAGGATTTAAGGCAATACCGGCAGCAACATTATTCTCTCGGATGTATGATAATTCCTCTTCAGGATTGTTACTTGCTTCTATATGGAATATTAATGTGTCAGATCCAGCTTTAATGTACTGGTCAAATGATTTATGCGGGTTTTGGATCATCAGGTGTGTTTCTAAATGGCAATGCGTACAGTCATTAATTGCATCTATTATTAATGGGCCAAATGTTATTGATGGCACGAAATTCCCATCCATTATATCCAAATGTAAGCGGTCTGCACCAGCAGATTCAACTTTTTTAATGTCCTCAGAGATATTTTTAAAATTTGCAGCGAGAACAGATGGTGATATTATTCTCATATTAATTCTCCTGTTTATCAGTACTTATCAGTAAATTAATTGAAGCTGGAAAAGATACTCTCATTCCAGCAGTCATATTTTGTTCAATAACAGTATTAGGGACGAGGTCTGGTTGAAATTCGTAGGTAATTTCACCCACTCTAAGTCCCTCATTTATAATTGATTTACGGGCACGAGTTAAACTATAATTAACAATATCTGGAATAATGTAATAATCTGGAGGTGCGCCACGACTTACCCCTAATGTCATATTTGTAGAAGATTTAACGGTTTGGCCTTTTCTTGGGAGTTGAAAGGAAATATAGCCATCAGAAATAACATTGTCATATTCATATATTATAGTGTCTATTCCCAATCCCAGCTTTGTAAGGGTTAATTTTGCATTCCGAAGGCTTAAATTACTAATATCTGGAATTTCAATGTCCTCATCCTTACCTGCAATGGTTAAGTCTATTGTGCGACCTTCTTTTACCTTGGTAAATGCTCTTGGAAACATTTTTATGACTGTCCCCGGGGTATGGGATTCTGAATAAGGAATGAGTATAGGTTTAGTATTAAAGCGAAGAGACCGCAATTGATATGTTGCCTTTTCTAAATATTCACCACGGACATCCGGCAGGTAGTGTTCATTGTTATATCCAACATAATTAGGTAAGATAAAATAGTCTAATATTACAATACCCGAGAACGAGAAAAATGTAAAAGCAATGAGATATTTGAGTAGGGATCTACCCATTATTTACTAATCTTACTGCGAACCCTCCATCTATTTTATGTTCCGGTGGAAATATTACCATGGCTCCTTTATCGTCAACATATTCTGCGGGAATATAATCCTTAGCTGACTCAATTGAATAATCTGGGTGTGATTTCAGGAAAGCATCGATAACCATGTAGTTTTCTTCCGGTTCAACTGAACATGTACTGTAAATAATTACACCGCCGGGGTTTATATAGTTGGATGCAGCCCATAATATTTTTCTTTGAAGCAGATGCATTTCTAAAATATCGTCAATTGAACGTCTCCATCTAATATCGGCCCGTTTAGCCATAACCCCTGTTCCAGAACAAGGGACATCCAATAGCATTTTATCTGTCATGGGCACTTCATCTTCCGTAATATCCACCAAATCTGATTCAGTATTGGAAATGTTTAACCTTTCCAATGTATTATCCAGACGGATCAAGCGCTCCTCATTTGAGTCAAAAGAAAGAATAGATCCGGTATTGTTTAACTTTTCTGCCATATAGGATGATTTCCCACCAGGCGCTGCACATGCATCCGTAATAGATTCCTTTTCCTTAGGATCCACCAATTGTACTACCAATCCTGCCGATGGATCCTGAACGGAAATCTTACCTTCTTTGAAAATATCACTTTTGATTAATTCCTGATGTTTTGAAGTTTTAAAGAATTCAGGAATATGTTCGAATTGCTCATATTTTATATCGTGTTTCTTCAAATAATTTTTGAATTTTGTAGGAGTATATTCCAAACGATTCACTCTAAACCATAGACTTGGATATTCATTATTCCATTCAGCAAGCGCTTTGGCTTGATCGAAGGATTTATCCTTAATCCATTTGCTGATTAACCATTCAGGGTGGCTTAGATAATCAGCCACATTAGCAATGGGAGTGTGTTCGTCTGGTACATCTCTATCCTCTAAATTGGCCAATGTTCGAAGAATGGCATTTGTGAGACCACCCAGATTCGGATGGATATTTTTTGCCAGTTGAACAGTAGTAGTTACAGCAGCATAATCCGGAACACTATCCATGTAGAACAATTGAAACACACCAAGTCTAAGCAGTATCCGTAAACCTTCTTTCAGATCTTCATAATCACCAATGAACACTTGACGGAGTTCCCAGTCTAATCTGCCAGTCAGCCTTACAGTACCTTGCACCATCATGGTAATAAAACGTCGATCCTGATCGCTGATATTATCACCTTCTCTACGAAATATTTCAGCTGTCACATCAGATAATCGACGATCCCTGAAAGCGGCTTTCTTCATTATTTCCCATGCTATTCTTCGTGTTCTTATTTCTCTTTTAATCAAATATTCCTCCTGTTATTTTTGGAAAACCCAAGATAAATTGATCCACCGGTAGTTTCTTTTTACCTTCGATCTGTATGTTAGTAATTTGTATTGGTTCGGTGCCTGTTCCAATTTTAAAAAATGAGTTAGTATGTTCTATCTCACCGGGAAGGAGCCTTGCGTTGTGTAAGTTTTGAAGGACTTTAGAGCCAAATAATTTTACTCGTTTATTTTTATAAAAAGTAAAGGCTCCTGGTTTTGGTGAAAATGCTCGAATCTGATTATGAATCATCAAAGCGGGATTACTCCAATTTATTTTACAATCCTGTACACTAATTTTGGGGGCAAATGTAGCTTTATCGCCATCTTGTTTAATTGGTTTAATTTTATTTTGAGCGAGAGCGTCTAAAGTCTTAATGACCAGATCAGCTCCAAGGAAGGATAATTTTGATAATGCCTCACCAGTTGTAACAGAATTATCAATTGGCAGGGATTGTTGCAAAAGTAAATCACCGGTATCCACTTTCTTCTGAATCAGAAATGTGGTAAGACCCGTTTCGGTTTCACCATTTAATATGGCGTGATTTACTGGAGCCGCCCCCCTGTATTTAGGGAGCAGTGATGCATGGAGATTTACAGCTCCTCTAGGAGGTATATTTAGAATTGATTCTGGTAGTATTTTATAAGCCACGACAACATAAATATCTGGATTAATTTGTTTTAAAATTGAATGTAATTGTTCACTTCCTGTACTTTCCGGTTGATAAATCGGCAAACTATATTTTTCTGCACTTTTTTTAATTGCTGCGGATTTAACTTTTAATCCACGGCCTGATTTTTTATCTGGACTTGTTACTACTCCCAATATTTCATGAGATGAATCATGGAGGGCATCAAGAGTAGGAACTGCAAAGTCAGGTGTACCGAAAAACACCAATTTCATATTGCTATTAACTATTTAATTTATAAAATAATTCCGGTAGATGGACTGCCATTTTTTGAAATTTCTAAAAGACGCTTCTTTATCAACATCTTTTTTCCAGGCGACAGATAATCTACAAATAATTTACCTTTTAAGTGATCTAATTCATGTTGAATTACACGAGAAATTAATCCGTTAAATGTTTCTTCATGAAAGTTTTGTTCTAAATCCTGAAATTTTATTATAATAGTTTCAGGTCGTTCAATTTCAGCACGAATATCTGGCACACTTAAACAGCCCTCCTCCATAATGGTGGATCCTTCCGATTCTATAATTTCACTATTAATAAAAATATATGGTTTGCTATCTTCTTCACCTTCCAAACATGAGGTATCTAAAACAAGCAGATTCAAGCTATATCCTACTTGATTGGCAGCTAATCCTATTCCATGTTCCTCATACATAGTATTAAACATTTGTTCTACTAAATGAGGTAATTTCGTAAAATCTGTTACATCCTCTACTTTTTTACGGAGAATAGGATCTCCATATTTAAATATCTTAAGGATGGGGTTAGCTGTTACTGTCTGGGATATCATCATCATTTTTGTTTGCAGGTCCAGCTATATATGAACGGGCAATATTTAATTTTATACCAGAGCCCACATCAATAGTGACCTTGTTATCATTTTTTCCCTGAAAGCTGACAATCTTTCCATATATTCCTCCTCGAGTGAGTATTTTATCACTTTTTTTTAACTGGGAAAGTGAATCTGCTTGTTGCTTCCGTTGCTTTGATTGTGGTCTTAGGATAAGAAGATAAAAGATTAAACCAATCAATATGATTGGTAAAAATGCGGCTATCCCGCTACCAGTTTGCCCATTGGTTTGTGCGAAAAGAAATTCCAATTTGTCTCCCTGTTTTTACTAGATATTAAAATTTTCTATTGTATTGCTGAGATTTTACCAAACCCCCAACATATAATTTAATAAATTTATTAGATAGTATGTCATAAATCATAGAAAATTTATCCCTGTGCAAATTGGAAATTTAGATATTGTTAATCCTTTATTCCTTGCTCCCATGGCAGGGATAACCGACCATCCTTTTCGGATACTCTGCCGGGAAATGGGTGCTGGCGTTGTATTTACTGAATTTGTGAGTGCAAATGGAATTATTCGTGAAAATATGAAAACATTGGAATTAATGAAATTCACGGAAAATGAGCGCCCCATTGGAATTCAATTATTTGGAGAAACTCCTGATATTGTAGGCAATTCAGCTAAAATGGTCTATGATATGCTGAAACCGGATATAATTGATATTAATTATGGCTGTCCTGTACCTAAGGTTACTAAGAAGGGGGCCGGCTCTGCGGCCTTAAAGGATCTCTGCCTTATGGATGACATTACTCAAGCCGTTGTAGAGGCGGTGCCAGAAATACCCGTAACAGTTAAAATGAGGGCAGGATGGGATCAAAACAGTCTGGTATCTACCGAAGCAGGGGTTCGAATGGAAAAGATTGGTGTTGCAGCTATTACCCTCCATCCGCGCACTACTAAACAGCAATTCAGCGGAATGTCAAATTGGAAACTAATTAAAGAATTGAAAGATGCTGTAAAAATACCCGTAATAGGAAATGGCGATGTTAAAACAAGTGAAGATTATAACAAAATGAAGGCTGAAACCGGATGCGATGGAGTAATGATTGGCAGGGCAGCTTTGGGGAAGCCATGGATTTTCAACTCCCTCCAAAAGAAATCGTCTGAAAAGTTTATAATAGATCCAGACATTGGTCAAATAATTAATATATCACGGAGACATTTTGTAATGTTGACGGAATATTATAATAATAATCTCAGCGTGAATTTAGCTAAAAAACATTTTAATTATTATTTTAAAGGGTTTGATGGTGCTTCCTTTTGGAGAAAGCAATTTATGCAAATTGAAAATACGGATGAAATTTTCTCATTATTGGAGAAAATGGAAAAAGCATTGGCTTCTAATTTGTATTAAATAAGCCTAAATTTTGGAATTGTAGAAAGAGTACTGATTTTTCCCAGACTCTTTTGCATAATACATCGCTTTGTCAGCATTATTTATTAAAGTTTCAATACTATCCCCATCATGAGGGTAAATACTGATTCCTATACTTGTTTTTGGGAAAACCATTTTTTCTTTAATGGAGATAGCATTTTTGTTTGATAAAAGAATTCTCTCAGCCAATTTAACCGCATCTTCAATATTTTTTATTCGTGGCATTAGAATTGTAAATTCATCCCCTCCTCTTCTGGAGACAGTATCAGATTTCCGTGCACAATTAATAAACCTCTGAGCAACAGTTTTAAGCATTACATCTCCGGCATCATGACCTAATGTATCATTTAATTCTTTGAACTCATCCAAATCAATAAAAATAACTGCCAAGCCCTCATTTGATCTTTTTGCCTGATTTAATGCAATTTCTGACCTGTCTAAAAACAATGTACGATTTGGAATCCCGGTTAGTGAATCAAAATAGGCTTGATGCTTCAGCTTTTCTTCATTTTTTTTAATTTCGGTTATATCTCGAATGATAACTGTGTAAATGCACGTTTGATTTAATTTTTTACTGGATATGTTGAGCTCAATGGGAAATGCAGAATTATCCTTATGAATCCCTGTAAATTCAGAGGGAGTTGAAGAGTTTGCTGTCTTAATGAATTGTTTTAAATAATCCTGATCAGTGCTATGAATAAGTGTAGAGAAATTTGTGTTAACCAACTCACCGTATTTATAGCCGAATATATTTAATGCTTCCTCATTTATATATTCTATGCTGCTGTTTGCGTCCAAGATCATTATTCCAATTCCTGCATTTGTAAATACTTCTTTGAAATACGTATTTACATCTATAGGGTTACTATTATTTTTCATTTTTATCATTCAATTGACTAATTACTAGTTACTTTTTCTCCGTCTAATTTTCTTGAGTGTTCTTAAAATAATATACACGAATATATTGCTTATGAATATAACCGACCAAGTAAGAGAAATAATTGGATGGAAGTTAAAAAAATAGTTTCGAAAAGCAAGCAGTATGGTGAATATTGCAAAGATTCCGCAAATCCCGCTATATTCTCTTTCCAAAACTTTTTTGAGTGAAAACTTTGAATTGATTGGTGAGTATAAAAAAATATTTGGAATGAAAGCCGGAGTTATAGAAGACCAATTCTCATATTCAACTCCAAATGATTTTATCAAATAAGCTTCTTCTGCAATCATTATCCTTTCGTAATAAATCCAAAAAGCCAATATAAGAATAATAATACCATATATATTGCCCGTAAAAATAAAGGGACCTAAAAACATGAAGAAATTCCCTAAATACAAAGGATGGCGGACGGTTGAATAAATTCCTGTTTGGTTTAAAGAAGTGGCTAATTGCTGTTTTGTATTTCGACCAGAGGTTCCTGCGGGTACAAAAGCAATGGTAAAAATACGAACACACTCGCCAAGCAAGGACACAACCAAGCCAGCATAAAACAGTGTATTATAAAAATTATTTACAGGGGTGAGTAAGCAATAAAACAAGAATGGAACAATGATAAGCGGCAGGAAACTACGGTGTTTAAATAGCCAGTTACCGGTTACTTCAAATTCATTATTCAGCGACATCATTTAGTTCCAATATATTTATTTTAGGTGCCAGCATACCACCTGAAATAATAATTTTAAGTCCTTCTTCAATTGTCATATTGGTCTCATGAGTGTCTCTTTGAGGTACATATAGCATATACCCGGAAGTAGGATTGGGTGTTGTAGGGACAAAAATATGATAATACTTATCTCCTTTTTCATTAGTAGATTCACCCGTTACCATTGCTAAAGTCCATATTCCTTTTCTGGGATATTCGATAAATACAACTTTTTTAAATGCCTGCCTGTCAGGTCCAGATAAGCTGGTTGTAATTTGTTTAATTGTACGATAGACAGAGTTGACTACCGGAATTCGTGATAGTATATTTTCAAACCATACATAGACTCTTTTCCCCAAAACGTTGGATACAAAAATACCAATAAAATAAATAAATAATATGGTTAAAATGAACCCGGCTAATTGGGGTATGTATTGAGGGACTTTATCGGTAAATATAAACTCAACAATTTTAGCGCCTGGTCTAGAAAAAAATTGAAAAAGACTTAAAATAATCCAATAGGTTGCTGCCAAAGGAAGAATCGAGAGTAAACCAGTTAATACATAATATTTTGTACTTTTTGCAGCCATGGTTAATTGTTTAATATTGGTTTCATTGAATTCATTTTAAGTATTTCTTTCAAATCTCTGGTCTAATTCATTAATAGATAAATTGATGATAATTGGTCTTCCATGGGGACAATAATAAGGATGATCCGTAGAAAATAGCCGATCAATCAGATGAATTCTTTCTTCAGGCTTTAATTGATCTCCAGCTTTAATAGCTGATTTACAGGCATAAATTGCAGCAATTTGATCTATAAATGAAGGGTTAATATTCTTAACAGAAATATATTGGTCTAATATTTCTCTGATAATTTGGCTTTCATTTCCCCAATTAATATCAGGCGGTATCTCATCGATGATAACTGTATTTTCACCAAATTCACGAAATCGGAATCCAATTTTATTCAAGTAATGTGTAATCTCTAAAAGGCTGTCATATTCTTCAGGTTGTAATTTTAATGTCTGAGGAAAAAGTACAGTTTGTGAAGGGAATCCCTGCCCTTCGATGGCTTTTTTGGCTTCTTCAAATAATACCCGTTCATGTGCTACATGCTGATCAATAATAATTAATCCACTTTTAATTTCTGTTATGAGATATTTTCTATGGATTTGCCAAATATGGTCTGAAACAGGATGCAAATCTTCATTGTGGACTTTAATAGCATCCAGTGTTGATTCCATGCGAAAATGTGCATCTTGAAGTTGTGCCTCGTTTTTGTCAAAGAGGTCAGCGACATCAGTGTCAAGACGCTTATGAGGAGCTTGCTCAAATTGGGTGATGGAGCCAGAAGGTGCTTTCTCCAAATTTAAGGAACCAGTTTGATTAGGTGTGTATTCAGGAAAATGTTGATAGGTTTTATAATCAGGTATTACTTTAAGTATATCTTGTAATACCGTTGTAATAGAGGTTTTAATAACATGATATATCTGCCATTCATTTACAAAACGTACCTCAAGTTTTGCAGGATGAACATTCACATCAAAAAGATCTGGTGGCATTTCTAGAAACATAACAAAAAAGGGGAACTCTCCACGCTGAATAAGGGATTGATAAGCTGAGAATATGGCTGAATTTAAAAGGCGATTTTTTATAAATCGGCCGTTTAAAAATATGTATTGCTCTCCCGGTCTTTTCTTTACGAGCGATAGATTACCGGTGAATCCCGTTACTATATAGGGATCTTTTTTTAATTCTACAGGGAGTATACCGTTTTTGAAAGCAGAACCATAGATTGAATTAATCCTTTCAGACAAATTTTGGGCAGGAACGTCGTACACGATTTTGTTATTTGATATCATCTTAAAGGCAACTTCAGGCCTGGACAGCATAAATCTGCGCATCATTGAGTTAATGACTGATTGCTCAGTTTCTGGTTTTTTTAAAAACTTCCTTCTTGCTGGTGTATTATAAAATAGGTTTTGGACTTTACAGGTTGTACCTGATAATCCTGCGGCTGGTTTAAAGGACTTCTCCTCGCTTCCATTAATTTTTATTTCATATCCATTAGAGTCTTTTTCTGATGAAAGCGCTGTAAACATAGAAACAGAAGCGATGCTGGGAAGTGCTTCGCCCCGAAATCCCAGTGTTGTGATTGAATTTAAATCTTCCAAATACTTAATTTTACTGGTTGCATGTCTCATGAATGCCAGTTTTAAATCCTCCTGACTCATACCACAACCGTTATCCGACACCTGAATCAGTTCATGTCCTCCCTTAATAACATGAACTTCAATATTATCTGCACCTGAATCAAGTGAATTTTCAATTAATTCTTTTAATACAGATGCAGGCCTGTCGATAACTTCACCAGCTGCAATCTGATCAACGAGGGATGATTCTAAATAATGAATTTTAGCCATTAATTAATTTTGCTTCCACCGTTTCCCGGATTTCAATTAATAAATCGTATGTTTCACTTAAAATATTTTCTGTATCTGTTTCCATTTTCTTACAAAATAATTCATCATCAATATCTTTTAGATTTATGCGCACATTTAACGCAGCTCCTCTTGCACCCGAATTGGCCATTTCACCTCCAACACCGGCATCTGAAACTGAATTTGGATTTCCATATTTTGCAGCTTCTAATGCCAAATCCATAATATCACGACAGCATTTCAGGGTTTGAAAGGGTATATTGGTTGCTTCCTTCATAGCCGAATCAATTGCGGAGTCGCGCTCGGTTTTTTGTTGATCAGAATTATTGGGCAGCTTGAATGCTTCCATTACCAATTTAAATGACTCTGTATCTGCGTCAATCAATTGAATTAATTCATCTTTTAATTGCTGGCTTTTTTCAGCAAGTTGACTCATTTGTTTAAACAGCGGTTCCCATTTCTTTTTTCCGAATGTCAGATTTGCAACCATTGATGTCAGTGAAGCTCCCAATGCACCAGCTAAAGCAGCAACACTGCCGCCACCCGGGGCGGGGCTATCTGAAGATAATTCATCAGAAAAATCATGAAGAGTCATGGAAGCCAAAGTGTTAAATCGCTTCCCTATTCTGTATTCAATTATTTTTTCATTGGGATCGAAAGGAGCTAAATCATCTAATCCCATCGATTTAACAGCAATATGGATTATATCCTGTACTGGTATTCCGGTTGAGCGCTTCTGTTTTGTGAGGAAATATTTGCCGGCAGCGATCATAGATTCAAGTGGAATTAGTCCCACAAGTTCACTTCCTGATACTCTTACACCCCTTTTTCTTGCCTGGTTTCGCGTTTCTTCAAAAGCAATATGTGGAGGAGTTTCATTAAAATTAGTAAGATTCATGGATACTTGTGCCAATCCATATTCTTCAATGTACCAACCAACAGCTTTGCACGATTTTAATATTCCCGGGACTTTAATAGCACCACCGTTTTCATCCCGGACAAATTTACCATATTTATCACGTTTATTTCTTCCTTGTTCGCGAATATCAAGAGCAATATCAGTCGCAATCTTTTTATCTTTTGTATTTAGATTTAAATTATAGGCAATGAGAAAGTTGCGAGCTCCAATTGCAGTAACCCCGGCTGTTGCATGAGGTTTAGCTGGACCATAATCAGGTTTCCATTGGGGTATTTGCAATTTATCTGCCATTCCCTCAAATTCCCC
>DTTG01000045.1 GCA_012964845.1 Fidelibacterota bacterium | reverse complement strand
ACAGGCAGGGAAGCAATAAATGTAGCAATAGTGGTTGCCAGCGCCAGCCATTTGATCTGGGCGGTGTTTCTAAGCAGCAGAATCATCAGCGCCCCTGCCAATGGCAGGAATGTGATTACTGTCAATACCGGATAAGAAAGTTCGGTTAGCAAAATACCTTCCAAAATCCGATCCTTTAAAATAACCTGACAATCATTACTATCAGCGCTACTACCCCCGCTGTCATAAACATTGCATAGTGATGGATCTGGCCGCTCTGAAACAGGAGAATCATCCTGCTCCAGGCTATGGTAAACCTGCCCAAATTATGGACAGTTCCATCAACAATAACTGTATCTATCGTTTGCATAAGCTGGGCAACTTTCATTATTGGTTTCTGAATAATAAATTCGTACACTTCTCCGATAAAATTGGTTTCTGTATTTGCCAGCGGCTTATTGCTAAACCACATTAAGCCCTTTGCTCCTTTCCTGGGGAACCAATCTGTATCTAAACTAATGGTATTTTCACACCAGAGTTTTTTCAAAAGCAGGAAAAACCCTAACTGTGTAAAGAGCAGGATCTGCAGGGTTTCCCAGGTATGATAGGCAGTATAAGGAGCAAAATGAACCGGGTAAGGAAGCAGGGCATAAAGAGGTTGATAAAAGATACCCAAACCGATACAGAAAATTGATCCTATGATCATGGCAATCTCCATATTCCGGGGTGGTTCTTGAGCCTTTATTCCCCGGTCTTTGCCGAACCAGATAAAATAAGGCACTTTCAAGCCGGTATGCAGAAAGGTTCCTGCTGAAGCAAGCATCAGTGCGATAAAAGCCCACATAAGATGCTCTTCACCAAAAGCTGTCACTGTCATGGATTTACTCACAAAACCGCTGAAAAGAGGAAAGGCGGATATGGACAGCCCACCGATAATGGTGTAGATCATGGTCCGAGGCATGGTCTTATAGAGGCCACCCAATTCAGTCAGCTTTGCGGTTCCCGTTACGTAGAGCACCGAACTTATTCCCATAAAGAGCAGAGATTTATAGAGAATGTGGCAAAAGGCATGTGCTGTAACTCCGTTAATAGCCATTTGGGTGCCTAAGCCGACGCCAGCAACCATATAGCCCACCTGGCTGATAATGTGGTAAGCTAACAGCCTGCGGGCATCATTCTCCAATACTGCATATACCACGCCATAAATTGCCATAACTACGCCCAGAATAATGAGAATCTCTGAGCCGGCACAGACACGGATCAAGGCATAGACTGCAGTCTTGGTAGTATAAGCGCTCATGAATACGGCACCTGTGACAGTAGCGGCAGGGTAAGCATCCGGAAGCCAGGCGCCAAAGGGAGGAACACCCGCATTAAAAATAAACCCCAACAAAATAAGGAATAAGGCCATGCCCTCTATGTCTCCCGGCCACCACCCATGGAAGGGCAGATGCCTGATGGTCAGGTCGCCACTCACTGAATAATATAATATAATCCCTGCTAACAATATCAGTCCACCGGCAACGTGCCATAACAGGTACCTAAATCCCGAAGCAACAGAAGCAGGTATTTTTCGATACCAAACCAGAAATACTGAAGAAAAAGCCATGATCTCCCAGAATAAGAATAAAGTTAAAAAATCTCCGGCAAAAGTCACTCCCAGGGAACCACCCACATAATAGAATGCAGCAAGATGTTCACCATCATTTTGAACATGGAGCGAATAAATGACTCCTATTACTCCCATGATTGTGAAAATGTAAGCGAAGACCTTACTCAATTTATCTACATTACCAAAAGTCAATTTCCAGTTCAGGAACTCATACACTCCATATGTTCCCTGGGGCATAATTACAACAGCAAGAAAAGCCGCTACAACCAGGAGCAGCATATAGCCCTGCTTCACTTTTCCCCGGAGCAGCGGAATAAGGAGTCCTCCTAAAAGGTAAAAAACAGCTGGATGAATAAAATCATTAATCATAATAATCTTCATCCTTCATAAGGCCATTCTTGCCTAACCATTTGGATACAATTATAATCACTACACAGGCGCTAAAACCAAAGAGCGACCAGAATCCAGGGATTTTATCGCCAAAAAAGTGAACTTCATGGCGGGGAATGATAAAATCCACCATAACCAGTAAAACCAAGATTCCATAAGCAATTTTCTTTACTGTTTTTGTCCGGAGAGTTTCTATCATATTCACTAATTTCATCGCACAATACTCTCAGCCAATTGGACAATAAAATCGGGATACAAACCCAGAACAACACTGACAATGGCTGTCAAACTAAGCGGAACCACTATAAAGGGAATTTCCTTGTTTTGGTTATCGTGAGTATCTTCAGCTTCATGCTCTTCTCCTGGATTTTCTCTGCCAAAATAGGCTTTATACACTATGGGGACAAAGTAAGCCGCATTAAGAAACGAGCTTGCCAAGAGCACAGCCAGGACTGCGATACTATGCCTTTCCATTGCCCCAATAACCAAATACCATTTTGTAATAAAGCCGCAAACGGGAGGGACTCCTATCATACTTAATGTGGCAATCGTAAAGGCGGCCATAGTCCAGGGCATTTTTTTGGCTATGCCGTTTAACTGACTGACCTCGGTCTTATGGGAGGAAGCATATATTGAACCAGCACAGAAAAACAGGGTAATCTTTGAAAAGGCGTGATTGGTAATATGAATAATACCACCTACCATTGCGCTGGGGGTCAGCAGTGCCGCCCCCAGGATAATGTAGGAAAGCTGGCTGATGGTTGAATATGCCAGCCGTGCTTTCAGATTATCCTTGCTCAAGGCAATAAGTGAGGCTGTAATAATGGTAAATGACGCTAAGCTGATGGCAAAAACATCCACACCAATATCCATCATTAAGTTGGATCCAAAGACAAAGAAAATGATACGCAGGACAGTAAAAACCCCCGTCTTCACTACCGCAACTGCATGCAGCAGCGCACTCACTGGTGTCGGTGCAACCATTGCAGCCGGAAGCCAGCTATGAAAGGGCATGATAGCACATTTTGCAAATCCGAAAAGGAATAGTACGAAGATTAGATACAGCAGTTCCGGCTGGGCTGACTGAACAATTGCCGGAAAAATCCCATCCTTTGAAAACTCCAGTGTCCCTGCCAGATTATAAGTGAGAATGATAGCTGCAACTAAAAAGGCTTTAGCGGCTCCCAGCAGGTAAATGATGTATTTCCTACCCCCCATTTTAGCCTCCAGGGTGTCCTTGTGGGCCACCAGAGGATAAGTGATAATGGTTAAGCCCTCATAGAACAGAAACATTGTAAAAAGGTTCGCAGAAAAAGCCACACCAATTGTAGTGGACAGGGATACGGCAAAACAGGCAAAATAGCGGGTCTGGAACTTCTCATTGGTTGAACGCATATACCCAATTGAATAAAAGGATGTAGCAATCCAGAGCAGTGCAGCTCCCAGGGCGAACAGCAGACCAAAAGCATCAACTCTGAAACTGATATCAATACCGGGCAGCAACTTGAACAGGGTATATTCAATTACCTTCTTATCGTAAACCACTGTCGGCACCATGGATAAGACAATGCCCAGCTTCAATACACCTGCAATAATAGACCAGGACTCTCTGAGATTGGGGTTTTTCCCGGCGGAAATGATGAGCAGGGCTCCTATCGTAGAGACTAATACTGCCAGTAATGGTTTTATAGATATGATGGTATCCATCTGTTCTGTTTTATCTTAGCAAGCTGATGTGACTCAACATGGAAAAATGACTGTTGTCTGATTAAAAATCTTTCTACTGCTATTCAACAATATCTTTAAAGTAAAATTATAATTCACTTCTATCCCCGCATCAAATTGATTTCATCAATATTGATGGTTTGACGGTTCCTGTATAAAGCAACAATGATAGCCAATCCAACCGACACCTCTGCTGCTGCGAGGGTCATGACCAGAAAAACAAAGACTTGTCCGTCAACACTTTGGTAATAGCGAGAAAAGCCAATTAAACACAGATTAACAGCATTGAGCATCAACTCAATGGACATAAAAATAATAATAGCATTCCTTCTAAACAAAACACCCATAATTCCAATCAAGAACAGCAGCAGGGAAAGAATAACAACATGTTCAACTGGTACGATCACTTCACTCTCCTTTTAGCTAAATAAACCGTGCCGATTAAGGCAACCAGGAGCAGCAGCGAAGCAACTTCAAAGGGCAGTAGAAAATCTGTAAAAAGTGCCTTCCCTACGGCTTTGATATCTCCTACTGAACTGGGGTTTAAAGTTTGATGGAGGTCTCCACCAGCCCACATAGTTAAAGTGAGAATACCTAAGAATATAATTACTACCAGAAACAGGGAAAGAGCCTTATCAAGTTTTTTCAATTTCGGTAAGGCAGCTTCTCTGCCTAAATCTAAAAGCATGATTACAAATAGAAACAAAACCATAATAGCACCCGCATAAATTATAATTTCAAGAACAGCTACAAAATACGCCTCTAATAATAGATAAAGGGTGGCTATTGAAAAGAAGCAAAGGACAAGCATCACAGCACTATACACAGGATTGCGGTTTAACACTACAAATAAAGCTGAAATTATAGTGAGGCAGGCTACAAAATAAAAAAGGAATGTCATCAATTAGTAACTAATCTGGGATCAATTCTATTCTTTTATTGTAAGATTCTGTGAATTAGAATAATAATTTTTATCTTTTGTTTTATCATAAACATCAAGCAGTCCATCTTTATCAATAATCAGTTTTTCCCGAGTATAATCTGAAAAATCATAAATTTCTGTTAATTCGATCGCTTCTTCAGGGCATGCCATTTCACAAAAACCACAGAAGATACATTTCAGAAGGTCAATCTCAAAACTTACTGGATAACGCTCCTTTCCATCATCCCAGGGAGAAGACCCGGGGATAATATCTATACAATCAGCAGGACAAGCTGCCGAACACATATCACATGCGACACACTTAATTCGGCCATTTGCATCTTTGTTCAACCGATGAAGACCACGATATCCTTCTGGCGGAATAAGCTTTTCTTCAGGGTATTGAATGGTTACCTTCTTTCTCAATAAATGTTTGAAGGTGACTAAAAGCCCTTGTACTAAGGCTGGGATATAAAGTTTATCCCAGAAAGTAGGTTCATACGACTTAATGATTGTTGCCATTATTTCTAAATAGTCAGGGCGAGATAACCAGCCGTGATAAATATATTGAATAGCGCCAATGGAAGCATGACTTTCCATCCCAGATTCATTAACTGATCATAACGGAAGCGCGGGAAAGTCCATCGAACCCAAATGAAGAGAAACAGAAAAAATGCAGTTTTCAAAATAAATGCTGCAACGGAAAGAACAACGCCTAACATGCCCATTGAGGTTTCATTTAAAAATGGCAGATCCCATCCACCAAAAAAGAGTGTGACCGTTAATGCCGCTGCAGTAATCATGTTGGCATACTCAGCCATGTAAAACATGGCGAATTTCATGCTGCTGTATTCAGTATGGTACCCCCCAACCAATTCTTGTTCAGCTTCGGTAAGATCAAAGGGCAGCCGATTGGTTTCTGCATAAACGGCAATTAAAAAAATAAGAAATGCAAGCGGCTGTTTAAAAACGTTCCAAGAGAGGAAATGCCCCTGCTGCTGACTAATGATATCATTTAGCCTTAATGAGCCCGATAAAAGAACGATACTTACAATAGCAAGACCCATAGTTAATTCATAACTAATGAGTTGTGCGGATGAACGGAGCCCTCCAATTAAGGGGTACTTACTGTTAGAAGCCCAGCCAGCCAATACAAGGCCATAAACGCCAATACTTGTCAAAGCGAGGATATACAGGATACCCACATTCACATCAGCAACTTGCAGGGGAATATTTCTGCCAAAAAGTGTAATATCAGAACCAAATGGTATGACTGCAAAGGTCATTAAGGCTGGAATAAGCAGCATTGCCGGAGCAAGCAGGTAAATTGGTTTATCTACACCCGCCGGTATAATATCCTCCTTCATGAGGAATTTTATTCCATCAGCTATGGGCTGTAAAAGTCCATGGGGACCGACTCTGTTTGGTCCTAATCTCCCCTGAATAAAAGCAGAGATTCGTCTTTCGGCATAAATCATGAGCAAAACTGTAAGCATTGTTGCTGCGAACACTAATAAAACCTTTACACAAATTATTAATAAGGCCAAAAAGTCCATTAAGTTTTTAGGTTTCCATTTAGCGGAAGTCCCTGGTCTCCCAATTTAAAAAAAGTCATGCCAGAATAAGATGGAAACTGTTCCCCCATCCCTTTCATTAGCTCATTGATATCAGAAAAACGCTCACCGGTTTTATATAGTAAATTCAGAATTTCCCAATCAGGGCGGGATTCTCCATTATTGGGTAACACAGACCGCAGCCATTGAACACGGCCTTGATCATTAGTGATCGTTCCCTCCCGTTCAAAAGGGGCAAGCCCAGGAAGTATAAGGTGTGCGGATTTCGCCAACCTCGTCATAGCGTAAGCCTGAACGACGATAAAATCCATTTTCGTTAATATTTTATTCCAGGTTTCATCTATTTCTTTATCGATCTCGTTATCGAGTATATATATCACCCGGATTTCCTTATCATTGATTTCCGAAGCAAGATCATCCACAATTGATGGACAAACATCATGCATACCCCGCTTATTAGGGGAGCGGTCGCTACTAATTCGGAAGCCGGATGGGTACGTTATCTCTTCGTCTTCAATGTGAGGGAAGGTTCCAATAATTCCTTTTATGAGGCGCCCAAGCATAAAATTTGTTTCATTGGTGTGAAATGGAGATACAACACCCGCAACTTTTTCTTCAGCGCCATTAAACTTATTACTTATCTTTTCAATTGCTGTATCCCAGCTTATTTCACTGAATATTCCATTAGATTTGAACAGGGGTCGAGCTACCCGTTCTAAATCTTCAAATCGGTGGAATCCATAGCGGCCTATATCACACATAAAGTAACCATTTACATCCTGGTTCTCCCTGGGATTTAATCGGAATATTTTCCGCTTCTGATAGAAGGCATCAATGTTGCAGCCCACACTGCAATCCTGGCATACAGAAGACTTTTTTTGCAGGTTCCAGATGCGATTCTTGTGAACATAATCTGTACTTAAAAGTGCACCTACCGGACAAATATCCGCCACATTACCGGCTAAAAGATTATTAAGCGGCCGATCTTCCAGTGCTGCTATTTTTGAGCTGTAACCACGTTCATCCACAAATAATTCACTGGTTCCCGAGATTTCGCGAGTGAAACGTGTACAACGACTGCATAAGATACAGCGGTTGTGGTTAATGACAATTTGCGACCCCAGATATTCATTGGGACGTACTCTTTTATCCTCATCGAATCTACTATGGGCGTTTCCAAATTTGAAGGAGTAGTCCTGAAGATAACATTCTCCAGCCTGGTCGCATACAGGACAATCAAGGGGATGGTTTAAAAGAAGAAATTCAAGTATGTTTTTTCTTTCCTGTATAACAAGGTCGTTCTGTGTCTGCACTACCATATCAAAATTGCCGTCAACTTTCCGCTCCGGGGGAACTTCTCCAACAAACGTGTTGCATGATACCTGCAGTTTAGGCATCCCTTCTACCTGCACCAGGCACATCCGGCAGCTTCCTACGATTTCCAGGGCTGGATGGTAGCAATAATAGGGAATATCAATCCCATTCTCTAACGCAGCCTCCAAAACAGTCGTACCATTTTTTACCTCTATCTCTAAATCATCAATTTTTAAAAGTGGCATTATGCGACTGCCTCCACCTGGCTGATATAGCTGCGGAATTCATCTTCAAATTTTTCTACAAAACTGCGAACGGGCCAGGCTACTGCTTCTCCAAAGGGGCAAATCGTCTTTCCAAAACTGCCTTTTGAAAAATCAATGCGACCGCCTATGTTATCCGTGATCTCATACAGCATATCAATATCATCCGGCTTACCCTGCCCATTGACTATACGAGTAAGCATTTTTACAAGCCAGGCAGTTCCTTCCCGGCAGGGGGTACATTGTCCACAAGATTCATGGGCGTAGAATCGGGCGATATTGAGGCATGCCTGCACCATATCCACGGTTTCATCCATAACAATGACTCCTGCGGAACCCAGCATGCTCTTTTTTTCTACCAGGTCCTCAAAATCCATTTTTACGTCCAATGCTTCCTCCGCAGTGAGAATTGCCGATGATGATCCGCCGGGAAAAACAGCTTTTAATTGCTTATTCTCTGGAATACCACCAGCTCTGTCAAAAATCAATTCTTTAAGGGAGATGCCCATAGGTTCTTCAAAAACTCCGGGATTGTTTACCGTGCCTGATACACAGAAAAGTCTCGGTCCGGGACCTTTTTCGGATCCGATAGATTTAAACCAGTCAGCTCCGTGATTAATGATATGGGGAAGACAGGCAAGGGTTTCAACATTATTTACCACCGTTGGACAGTGCAAATAACCTTCGATGGCAGGAAAGGGTGGTTTTATTCTTGGCCAGCCCCGTTTACCTTCCAGGGATTCAATCAATCCCGTCTCTTCACCGCAAATATAAGCTCCAGCGCCGCGATGAATAACAACCTCCAGATTGTAATCTGAGCCAAGAATCCCCTGGCCTAATAGGTTGGCTTGATATGCTTCAGCTAATGTTTCCTTCAACACCTGATATTCTTTATAGAATTCTCCCCGTATGTAAATGAAGGCTGTATTGCAGTTAATAGCATAGGATGCAATAATCATCCCTTCCAACATCTGATGAGGAGTTTTATTCATCAATAGTCTATCCTTAAAAGTACCCGGTTCACTTTCATCGGCATTGTTAATCAGGTATTTTGGTTGATCACTATCTTTGGGAATAAAGCCCCATTTCACCCCGGTGGAAAATCCAGCGCCACCCCTGCCGCGCAGGTTGGACTCTTTCACTTCCTGAATAACAGCGTCAGGTTGCATAGCAAGCACTTTTTCTAAAGCCTTATATCCACCGACACTTTTGTAAAAGGGGAGTGTATGACAGTCTTTCTGATGAATATGTTCCGTCAGGACAGGTTTAAAAGCGTTCATGGCAGAGACTCCAGCAATTCATCAAACCTTTCATTGGTTAACCCCTCATGATAATCGTTATTGATCTGTACTACCGGCGCTGTGCCGCAGGAGCCAAGACATTCTACTTTCATGAGTGTAAACCGTCTATCATCGGTCGTTTCACCGGGTTTGATACTAAATTTATTGGTTACATGATCAACTAACGCATCAGCTCCATTAACGCTGCAGGAAAGTGTTTGGCAAACTTGAATTTTATGGCGGCCTTGAGGTTTAGTAAAGAACATACTATAAAAGGAAACACAATCCATGACAATTGCAGGGTGACATTCTACCAAGTCAGCAATGGTATCAATGACGCTCCCAGAAATATATCCTTCCTGCGCCTGCGCTAAATGCAGTAGAGATAATGTGGCTGATTTCTTATCCGGATATTGGGAAAATATTCTATCCACTTTATCCGGATTGGCAAAAATAAACTTTTCTTGGGGAGTGGCCATGGTGTTCAACGATCCAATTCTCCTGCGATAACGTTCGTGCTCCCGATAATTGCCGGTGCATCGGACAGCATGTGTCCCTCAATCAGTTTGGGAAAAATTGAATAATTCATCAGTGACGGCGGACGTGTGCGGACCCTGTAGGGCACCCTGCCTCCATCGGAAACAATGTAAAAACCAAGCTCTCCATTGGGAGATTCCGTAGCTACATAGGCCTCTCCAATGGGTGGTGTCATTCCTCTATTACGCATAGTAATCTCAAAATGATATATCAATCCTTCTATTGAATTATAAACCTCATCTTTTGGGGGAAGACTAAAACCTAAATCCGGATCAACCATAACATCGCCTGCAGGCATTTTATCCAAAGCTTGGCGGCAGATTTTCACAGATTGACGCATTTCCTCCATTCTAACCAAATACCTGTCAAATACATCTCCATTTAATGCAATGGCCACATCAAAATCGAATTCCTCATACCTGGAATATGGCTCTTGCACACGAATATCCCAATCAATACCCGATGCCCGTGCCATGGGTCCCGAGAGTCCGTAAGATATGGCATCTTCTTTTGATATTATTCCGATATCCTTGGTCCGATCCTGCCAGATACGATTTTTATTTAAAAGGGTCTCAATATCCCGGGCAACCACATCCACATTATCAAGAACTTTGATAACGGCTTCATCAAATTTGTCCGGAATATCCCGCATTAAACCTCCAACCAAAGTATAGCTGGTTGTAAGCCGCGTACCTGTTGCTATCTCAAACAGGTCATAAATATCTTCCCTGAGCTGAAATCCGTACAGAAAAGCAGTCAGGGCTCCCAAGTCCACTGCCAGCATTCCCACATTCAAAATATGATCAGCAATTCTGCTCAGTTCGCACATTAGTACACGAATATATTCCGTACGTTTAGAAACTTCAAGCCCCATGAGTTTTTCTGCTGTCAAGGCATAAGCTACATTGTTACAGAGCGGGGACAGATAATTCATGCGGTCTGTAATAGTTATGTATTGGTTATAATCAAGGTATTCGCCCAGTTTTTCAAATCCGGAATGGAGATAACCAATTTCGGGGGTGCCCTTGATAACAGTTTCCCCTTCCAGTTCCATAATAATACGCAGAGTACCGTGAGTAGATGGATGCTGGGGGCCAAAGTTGAGAACCATCCGCTCGGTATCCATTGGCTGATCTGCTCCCTGCACCATTATTGTGCAGCCTCTTTATTTATTCCACGTTTAACCACCGGAAAATCATCTCTTTCTTTCCTTCCCAAACGTGGATAATCTTTTCGTAATGGATGGCCTTGAAAATCGTCCGGGTTCATGATGCGGATCAGATTGGGATGGCCTTTAAATGATATCCCAAAAAGGTCATATATTTCTCTTTCCTGCCAATCGGCAGTTTTCCATAGAGATTCTGCGGATGGTAATTCGGGTTGATCTTCAGGCACGTATGCTTTTATGGTTACCCTTTCTGCAGTTTCGTGTGACAGCAGGTGGTAAACCACAGCAAAGCGCTCAAAACCGCCCAGCGTTAAATTATCTATAGCGGTAATATCAGCCAGGAAGTTAAATCCATTGTCCCTGAACAATTTTAGAACATCTAAGTTATAGGACCCTTGAATATGAATGATATCTTCCCCTGCAAACTGGGTGGTATCAAGGGTGACACTCGGGAACTTATCCTGGACCTTAGTAATAATTTTTGGAAGGAGCATTTATTTCCCCCGAGTAGTCGAATAATCAGAAAATTTTTCTGTTTCCACTAATTTCTGCAGTTTAATTAAACCCTCCACTACTCCTTCGGGACGTGGAGGGCAGCCGGGGACATAAACATCGACTGGTATAAATTTGTCTACACCCTGAATGACACTATAGGTATCAAATACACCGCCGGTTGATGCGCAAGCGCCCATAGCAATAACCCATTTTGGTTCGGGCATCTGTTCATAAATTCGAATCAGGACCGGCATCATTTTTATTGAAATTCTACCAGCAACAATCAGTAAATCGGACTGCCGCGGTGAAAAACGTATGGCTTCGGCGCCAAACCTGGCTATATCTGTACGAGCAGCTAATACCGCCATAAATTCTATCCCACAACAGGCAGTACCAAAAGGCATAGGCCAAAGGGAATGTTTTCTGCCCCAATTGACAGCGCTTTCCAGTGTGGTGGTTAAAATGTTTGATTTAATATCATCCGGCTGCATATCTTGTTTCCGTTATTTGTGTCTGTACAGTTTAATGTGTGTCCATACACATGTTATTCAAATGTCTTAATCTGCCTTATAAGAATAAGCTTAAATTTAGGTAGGTTAATCCCAATCAAGCGCTCCCTTTTTCCAGACATAAACGTAGCCAAATGTGAGGATAGCAAGAAATACAACCATTTCAATAAAAATAAATTTTCCAAATGGCAGGAAATCACGGTAAACAACCGCCCAGGGGAAAAGAAATACTATCTCAATATCGAAGATTATAAATATCAGCGCAATCAGAAAATATTTAATGGATATGCGGACTCTTGTTTTTCCCACTAAATCAACACCGGATTCATAGGGCATATCTTTGACAATATTTTTCACTCTGGGGCCAAAATAATGGGAGGCAAGCAGAGATATAAACACAAATCCAAAAGCTAGAATGAACACCACTAGTATAGGCAAATAATTTTCAATCATATTATAATTTTACTCTTATAACTCATTTATTATCTTTTCTCAATCTCCGTTTACGCTCTTCATGGCGTGCCCTACCTTCCTCAAAGCGCTGTTTTTCCACATCTGTTTCCGGAGTTACCATTGGAACTCCCTGGGGTTTGCCATTGTCATTTAAGGAAACAAAGGTCAGGTAGGCAGAAGAAGTGTGGTAGATAGCGCCGGTTTTCGGATTTTCAGATTCAATCCGCACCCCCACTTCCATAGAAGATTTACCGGTATAATTCACCGAGGATTTTAATATCATGATATCACCCATTTTTACCGGGGCCAGAAAATCCAATTGATCTACACTGGCGGTGACAACTGCGGTACGGGCATGTTTGTAGGCAGACATGGCGGCACACATATCCATAAGATGCATAACCCTGCCACCCAGTACATTACCTAATAAATTGGTATCATTAGGGAGAACCAACTCATGCATAATGACTTGGGTATCCTTGATAGCTTTTGTTTCCATTCAGAGATTATCCTTTCCAGAGATTTATAGATTTTTCAATAAA
>DTTG01000044.1:1676-3276 GCA_012964845.1 Fidelibacterota bacterium | reverse complement strand
TATATATGAATAAATCTGAGGATAATGGAAATTCCTGGGGTGAAGATATGCTTATCAGTGATCAAATGTATATGCAGATGTATCCCGAAATGGAAATAGATTCCCAAGGCACCCTGCATCTCCTCTATTATAGCTATGCTTCAAACAATCTTTTTCAATATGTGCGTTATGCAACCAGGGAATCTGGGGATATAGCATTTTCTCCCAGTACACCAGTAGGGTTAGTAGATGAATATCAGGAACCCTGTGATTGTTGTCAACCGGATTTGTTTATTACCGATACGGATGACCTCTATATTGCATATAGGAATAATGTTGGTGATATCAGAGATACATTTTTAGTGACTAAGATGCAAGGGGAAACTAATTTTTCTGATAAAATCCAAGTATCCTATCATAGTGATTTTATTAACCATTGCCCCTCATCTGGTCCAACACTGGCAATACAAAATGATAAAATTGCTGCAAGTTATTATGTGACCCAGGAAACGGATGCCTTTATCAGTCAAGCAGATTTAAACAATTTAGCATTCTCAAATGAAATTAATATAAATGATAATGATGCATCTCAGAACTTTCCCCATATCATCATGCATGATAATTATATTCATTCAGTTTGGGTAGATCAATCATTGGGTAATCCGGATATTTATTATGGTGTTTCTGAATTTGGGTCAACTTTAATGAGAAATGTACAAAAAGTAAACCAAAATGTAGAAGATTCCTATGTGATACAATCCGACGCAAAATTGTTGTGGGTGGGAAATACCCTGTTTTGCACATGGTCGGATAGGCGTTCAGGTAATAACCAGGTCTATCTATCAAAAGCCGATTTATACCCCGATTACCCTTATTTTGAAATGACTTCTGTAAACTATGATGAAATTCAGGGAGATTTAGATGGAGTTATTAATCCCGGTGAAACCATTTCTCTTATTGTAAATCTTGAAATCCCATCCAATTGGTACGTAGGAGGTGAAGATATTTTCATAACCATCTCTGCCAATGAAGATTATATTGAGATTGAAAATGATGAGTTGTTTATTGGAGAAATGGAGCCAGGCGATGAGTTTGAAAATTCAGATGATCCCATTATCATATCATTTAATGAAAATATTCCTCCGGATGATTACCAAATTAATTTAGCAATTGAATCAAACACTATTCAGGATTTCATCATTAGTTTAGATGTGTCTCTGCAGCAATTTGGTTTCCCCCTGGAAATTTATTCTATGATAAAATCCAGTCCGCTTATAATGGATATAAATAATGATGGCAGCAATGAAGTTATTTTTGGAGATTATAGTGGGATAGTTCATGTTTTTAATAATAATGGAACTGAAATTATTGATGGGACATTTCCCTATGATACGGGGAATCAAATTTGGGGTTCACCGGCAGGTGCTGACTTGAATGGTGATGGTGTGATGGAATTTATAATTAGTTCTAAATCAAAACATTTATACATTTTTAATCAAACGGGGCTGATTACTGATTATAATGCAGAATTATATCTTATTGGTACACCTGCCATTGGGAATGTAGATGATGATCCCGATTTTGAAATTGTATTTTCAGGTTACTCCAATAATAATAAACT
>DTTG01000044.1:0-1576 GCA_012964845.1 Fidelibacterota bacterium | reverse complement strand
CCCTCATTTTTAACTCATAATGAGCAAGTGTACATTTTCTTTGGAACCGATGATGATTTCATATATGCTGTTGACCAGAATGGAAATACGTATTCTGGCTGGCCTTTGGATGTGGGGGGAGCAGTGGCAGGTTCAGTAGTATTTTCAGATTTAGATGATGATGGTGAACCAGAAATCATCGCCTCACTAGATTCAGGACAGATAATTACATTTAATATTAATGGCAGTGAATATTTCCCTTATAACATAAGCAATGAAATTCCATTTACCGGATCAGCAACCATAGCAGATTTAGATGGTGATGGTGACTTAGAGCTATTTACGGGATCTACAAGTAACCTGGTTGCAATTGACGTAAAAGACGGGGGGAGTTCCAATGGATATTGGAGTACCTACCGAGGCAATCAACTCCGGAATGGTTATTATGAGACTGACTCCAGCTGTGGAGCGGCATTGGGAGATGTAACGGGGGATGGCAATATTAATATCCTGGATTTGGTCCAAATTGCAAATCTAATTTTAGAAGTGAGTACACCCGCCTTTGAATGTGCGGCGGATTTCACCGGCGATGGAAATGTGAATATTTTGGATTTGGTGCAAATTGCAAACTATATTTTAGATAATTAAAAACAATGAATAAGAAAAATAATACAACAAAACCAGCTAAAATTTCCAGAAGTGAATTTATTGTTAAAGGGGGTGTTTTAGCAGGATCAACCGTTCTGCTTCCTACATTGGTTTTGGGACAAGATTGTAATCTCACCACGGATGATATTATGGGTCCTTATTTTGTTGAAGATGCGCCAATACGGACGGTAATTGCTCATGCGGATGAACCCGGACAAAGATTATATATTTCCGGCAGGATTTTACAAAATGACTGCGAAACCCCTATTTCAGGTGCTATGCTGGAGGTCTGGCAAGCTAACGACGCTGGCTGCTACAGCATTAATCTGGAATGTACCACTGGTAATCCGGAAAATGACGAATATAATCTGAGAGGTAAAATGTTCAGCAATACAAATGGACAATATGCATTTGAAACTATCCTACCGGGAAACTATGCCAGTCGCCCCATGCATATTCACATTAAGATTACCACTCCTGATGGAGAAATATTGGTATCTCAAATTTATTTTGATAGTGACCCTTTATGCGATACAGACCCCTGGTGCCAGGATGCTGAAGAACGCATACTTTCTCTCAACGAAGATTCTAGTGGACTGCATGGCCAATTGGATATTGTGATGAATTCTACTCTGAGCGGGATTATTCCCGGAGATGTGAACCTGGATGGTGTGGTTAATGTACAGGATATTGTATTAGCAGTGGGCATTATTTTGGGCAATGTCCAGCCTGATGATTTTCAAATGTACGCTGCTGACCTAAATCAGGATACCGAAATTGATATACTGGATATTGTTTTAATGGTCTCTCAAATTTTGGGCGGCAGGCGTATTTCTCAGCAACTTCAGGAAGGTCAATTAATAATTGAAAATAATAGTGTAGGAATTACAACCAATGGTGAAGTTGCGGGAATTCAATTGTTTACCAAAGGAAATTTTAGGATTAAAAA
>DTTG01000043.1 GCA_012964845.1 Fidelibacterota bacterium | reverse complement strand
CATCCTTAGAAATGTTAATTAATTCTTCCTGGGGAGGTATAATGGGTCGTCCCTGACTATCGTATTGGTATTCATCTTGAATTGATGCGGTGTTTTCAGAGCTCATTAGAAACCCTCCTGCTATAAGTAAATATTTAATTGAATTCATGGGATTAAATTAAGGATTCTACCCTACGAAATACACGTAATTCCCAAAAATGGATTGGGTACCTATATATCCAGATGAATTATTCATTTAAGATGGATCTCCTTAATCCCTGATTGATGGATTCTATGTTTGGGGAATAAATGACCATAGAAAAATCCAGGCTTTTCAAAATCTAAAAATGCATTTATCCCAGAAACATCTGGGCTATACCCCATTACATCCAAAGTTACAGGAATAAATCGGAACATAGACTTTGGCTGTCGCACTTTGCTAAGATCATTTGAAAAGTACAATAGAGGTACAATCCCTTCCTGAATATCAGGATCACGAGTGTTGCAATGGGTTTGTTTATTATGATTAGATGGAATCAATTGACCATGATCGGAGGTGTAAATCATTAGGGTATTATCTAAAATTGAGGTATCCTTGAGTAAAGATTGAAAAAAGTGATCCGTTTTCCATCTAATTGAATTTAAATATGTATTGAGTATAGTTTGATAGCTAGCATCGCTGATCCCCTCATTTCCAATTAGACAGGGTTTATAAATAGCCTGTTCCGATGGATAGTTAAGCTGCCAGGGGAAATGTGCTCCAGATTTAACAACATAAATAAAACTTCCATCATTTTTCTCCAAATAACCTTTTATATGATCCGCTAAAATTTCATCAGCATATCGAAGATCCTTTTCTTCTTTTGTATTTGGTTGAAAAAAATAATCAATATCTGCAAGATCAAAATAGGTCATGTAATTTTGGAGTCTATTCCCTTCGCTTGACGCAGAAATATATGCTGTTTTATACCCTGCATTTTTTGCATAAGTAAAAATACTGGGGTTTCTAAGTAGTTTTTCTTTATGATCTGGCAGATCATTTTTATTCCCCATTCCCATAAGAAAAATATTTGATGTGGAAGAGCAATTCGTAATAGATGCAACCCTACCAGCATTGATATAAGAGTTAGATTTTTTTTCAAGAAAAGGAGTGGTATTGTAAGTACTATCATTGATTCCTAAATAATTGGCATTAATGCTGCAGTCAATTATCCATATTATGTTTGTATATTTTTTAGAGAATTCCGGTTTTACATAGAGCTCTTCTCGATCTCCATAGTACGGTTTATAAGGATACCAGTATACCAGATAGGATAACACTTTCTGAGGAGAGGGAAGCCCGAATGAAAAAGTAGCGGCTGTTTTCACCTGTATAGCTGATGTCAATATGATAGAAAATATGGGTACAAGGACAAAGTAGTTGGAAATCCTCTTATCTGTGAATATGCGACATAAATAGAAAAAGATAATAATTCCTATCCCAACTAATAAACCATATTGTATCTCAGAAGAATACGTACTAAATACATGTCTGGAATAATTTTGGAATTCAGAAAATAGAATGGTTAAATCAGTTAATGTCACTCCCCTACCGTTAATGTTTAAATAACTAAAATCTACAGCATATGAAAGTGATATGATGAACCCTATAATTACAGCAATATAAACATTTCTGATATAAGGACTAATGGCAATCGAAACAATGCATATCAAGAAGGTAAGAAAATAAGATATAGACTTAAATAAAGATTTGTTAGAGAAAAAAACAAAAATATCTAAGAGACTCTCTGTTTTACTATTAAGGAGATAAAAGGTGTTTTCCAAAATAAAAATCAAAACCAGGGAAAGTAAAATAGGGAGGTATCGTTTCATATATATATTATTGGGATGATATGTTTTGGGATACAATCAAAAAAATAACAAATCATGCAAGAATTAATGGATAATTTATTGTCTTATCTCCTCTAATCTGTATAGTCCCTTTGACTTTTTTACTTCCCATTTTTAATCTTTCTGAATCTGAACAAAATATCTCCATCAATGGTTCCCCTTTATTCACTGAATCACCAATCTTTTTATGGAATCGGATTCCCGTACTGTAATCAATTTTATCATTTTTCTGAATTCTTCCCCCTCCTAATTGAACCACCGCTTGACCCAATTGTAAAGTATCCATTTTTCCAATAAAACCATCTTCCTTAGCAAATATTTCTTTTCTGAATTTAGGTTTATGAAGGCGAGGATTATTTAATCCATCTAAATTTCCACCATGGGCAAAAACCATTTCATTAAATTTTTCTAATGCCTTACCATTTTCAATGTTGGATTTCAGTTTTTCTTCAGGATTTTCAATTCCTGCAATTTCTAAAGCAGATTTTCCTAGATGATAAACCACAGCCATGAGATCATCTGGCCCATTTCCTTTCAGGCATTCCACACTTTCACGCACTTCACACCAAAGTCCGGCAGTTTGACCTAAGGGTTGATTCATATCCGTAAAACAGGTTGATACTTTTAGTCCATAAAGTTCCCCTACTTCTTTTAAAAGTATTCCCAAATTTTTAGCTTGCTCAAGAGATTTCATAAACGCTCCATTACCCACTTTAATATCCAATACCAAGCCTTGAACACCTTCAGCAATTTTCTTACTCATGATGCTACCGCAAATGAGTGAATTAGATGCTACTGTATTGGTAACATCCCGTAAGGCATAGATTTTTCTATCCGCAGGGCAAATTTCCTTGGTCTGCTCCATAATAGAGACACCAACAGTTTCTACAACTTTTTGGAATTCTGTTAACGAAAGTGCCGTTTTATATCCGGGGATTGATTCCAGTTTATCAATGGTTCCGCCAGTATGCCCCAAACCCCTGCCTGCTAACATGGGCACATAACATCTACAGGAAGCCAATAATGGACCCAAAACTAGGGAGACTTTATCTCCTACCCCTCCAGTACTATGCTTGTCCAATACATAACCGGGTAGATGTGAAAAATCAAGGGTTACCCCGGAATTCACCATAGCTCGGGTATAATCTAAAGTCTCTTCATGGGACATACCGTTTTGGAAAACTGCATTCAACCAAGCAGTCATTTCATCATCTGAAATTACACCTGAAGTATAACCATTAACGATATATTGGATATTGGTATTAGAAAGAATCCCTCCGGATTGTTTTTGGTGAACGATCGTTTCTAAGGATACCAAAGATAATTATCTTACAATTATTCGTTTAAATAAATAGACGCTAGATCTATATATTCTTGTGGCCGCTCAAGGATCATTTCTCGTTCGAAATCTTTTACCTGAC
>DTTG01000042.1 GCA_012964845.1 Fidelibacterota bacterium | reverse complement strand
TTGCCTGAACTGCCATGCCAAACATCATGGGAAGAGATAACTTCCACAATGCTTTTATTGGGTTTTCTATAAATTCTTCTAATCGACTTTCTTTAGGTTGTGTATCCATGTAATTATTATTTTATATTTATTTTATCACCAACTTTTGGGTGTGTAAACGGCACCAATAAAATATGAGCTCAGAATTTGAGGCAATCTTCTATCTAATATTTTTTTAAATATTTTATTCACTTTTAATGATTATTTGAAAGGAAAATTTACAGCAATGCCCCTGTGCGGATTTATGAATAATCAATATATAATATAGTTTCTCAATTTGGGAGTCTTTTCAGATATCGCTCATGAAAATAACTATCTTCTACTCCCCTATCCAATTCTATATTTTCAAATTTTAGGGTTGTCGAATGATTTTTCTGGATATTTGTCACTTGAACTTCTGTTAAAATATGATACTTATTAATCACTGTGTAGGTAAAATGTTTTTCTTTAAGTTGTTTCCCTGATTTATCATAAGACTCTTCCTTTAATGGGACAAATAATGTGGAATCAACCCAGGTAATATGCCGGCTATATTCTGTGCGAATATGCTCTTTTGGTTTGGATTCAAGCAGATGGCAGGAAACATCCTGAAACCTTTCATTACCCATGATTTTAAAATTAAATTCGTCTAATTGGCGGGTGGACATATCCTCATAACTCATATCTGAACCCATAAAACTGTCCGATCTTTTACTTGCAGAAATTCGCCGAATTTTTTTGAATGCTGGCAACCACATGCGCATCTCATCATCTTTATCATCATGCTCAATTTTCAGGAATGATACTCCTTTATCATCTGCCGGAGACAGAAACCAGATTATCTGTTTGGCACCATCATCCTTAGTTATCGACCGAAGCGAGGATGACCTGGTTTTTCCTTTTTTATTGGTTAAGGTCATAACCATATCAACCTTCGAATCTATTGGAGTAACCCTATCCTCCATTTTTTGTACCAATTCATCACCGGTCAATCCGAACATCCAACTGATAATAATAATGACCATAGCCAAATTCTTCATTTTATGCATTTCCTATTTTATATAGATTTTGTTTATAAATTTCCATGACTGAGGCTAAAATTGTGAGGGTGCCTAATGAAGTGGAAATCATGGCAAAAACCATGAGCCCCCCCATGTGGACCAGCGGTATCAACGAAGATGCGATGAGTGCCCCAAATCCCATATTAGAAAACACATCCAGCAGAATGGGATAACCCACGTCATCTACCACCTGTCGACTGATCTCATCTGTACCAATTCCATTTTTAGAATAATGAATGAATTCTGAAATATAGTGGATGGCAAAATCAACACCCACCCCAATAATAATGGAAGTGAGCAAGGCTGTAAAATGACTCAGGTCTATACCAAACCAGCCCATGAGTCCAAAATTTAGAATAACCGCTGATGTAAGTGGAATAACCGAAAGTAGTCCAAATTTCCAATGACGGAAAAATATCCAGGTAATAAATAAAATTATCACGATTGATAATAAAATACTATTGATGGAGGATTGAACAATAAGAGTTGTAAAGTCTTTTAAAAACATCATCATCCCAGAAGTTTCCGTTGTGAACTCTTCCGTTCCCATTTCTTCAATATAGACTTCAATTTGGTCAGCCATTATCACAATTTCTTTGGTTGATACAGACTGCATCATGGCAGTAATAAGACCGGTTTCATATTCGTAATCTACCAGTGCCTCAAAATCATCCGGGTCACCAGACATAGAATACATGGTAAAGAGATTATTTATTTTTCCACGGGTATCTGGAATTGTTTCATAAGCTGGGTCATTATCCATTATGGATTTATGCATCTCTTTGATGACATCGGCAATTGAAAAAGTAGTATTCACTGTAGGGAATGCTGAAATATAATCCTGGATATCAATCATCTTATTCAGCACTTCCGGATCTTTCAAATCGCCTTCTACTTTTAGTATGAGATTCATTGATCCAGCCATTTCCCTATCTAAAAACAGAGTGGATTCTCTTATTTCATGACCAGGTTTAAATAAATTAATGATGTTGACTTCCACATTAATAAACCAAATTCCAATTGATGAAACTGCAACTATAAGAAATCCAGTAAAAAATACCTGCTTTGGATAATTAAGGAGACTTCTACCAAACCGATGGATGAGTTTTTCTAAAAAACTGGGTTGATCAATAGCTGCTTTATTCATGTCCCATTTTTTTAAATGAATAATCGCTGGAAGGTAAGTAGAAGAAAGTACCCACGCCCACATAATACCAAAACCAATGGTTGTTCCGTAACCCGTCATGGTAGCTATGGGTGATGACACCATTGTGAGAAATGCGGCAGTTGTGGTTATGGAGGTAAGAAATATCGGCAGCATGAGTTGATTCATAGTCATGGTGAGTGCTTTTTTTACATCTTTATGCTTACGAGCTTCTCTAAAAAATCTGGATAAAATATGTACCCCATCAGAATTTGCAATGGTTAGAAGTACAATAGGCATGGAGGTATTCACCATTGAAAAAGAAAAACGGGGGGTTTCAGTTAAATAATATACCCAGCCCATGAAACCCATCATGGATAGGGCCGATAGAAAAATAACAGATAATACCATGCCCACTGCAGGAAAACTGCGGAGATTAATCAGTAGAATTGTTGCCATAATAAAAAGCCCAAGCAACATGAGCTGTTGGGTTTCCGTTTTAATCAACTTAGGCATTGCACCGGTGAGATGGGGCTGGCCTCCAAAATGGAATTCATACTGGTTTTGATAAGACGCCGTAATGTCATAAACTGCAGCAACTAATCCGGGAAAGTCATTATCACTTTTAGGCCTGATAACGATATTAATATAATTTCCCTCTTTACTGAGAATTCTGGAACTGATATTGGAATTATTTTTCAAATAATCAGACAGGGAAGTCACCTCTTCTTCTGTCATGTTTTTATGAGGCATGAGGTCACCCACTTCCAGAAACCCATCATCACTATCCATTCGATTCATGGTGGAAATGGAAATTACCTCATCTACATGAGACACATTTTCAAATTTTTCAGTAAGGTCCCAGGCAATAGCAAGGGCATCGGGGTTCAATATCTTTTCATTAGGATTACCAAAAGCAACAAAGAAGAAATCAGTATATTTGAATTCCTCTATAACTTCATCCCAGATTCGTCGAGAATCAATATCTTTTGGGAGCGTGTTCATTATATTGTCATCTAAAAAGATGAATCGTACACCAGAACCAATAAATGCGGTTACCAACAACGCCAACAGAACCGTTCGCTTGGAATGTTCAAGTGCTTGATTTAGTGCCCAGCTTTT
>DTTG01000041.1 GCA_012964845.1 Fidelibacterota bacterium | reverse complement strand
GCTGATTCTACCGATTTTTGTATGGATGATAGGTGCAGCGATGAAAGTTTTCATACGGATGCGAATGGTGGACCCCACAAAGAAGGCAGCTATTTTGAAAATTTCACCGAAGAACCCAATCTCATTAAACCATTTTATCAAGATTATTTTCCTGCAATTGATACTTCAATTGTGAATGATGCTGAAAATTTCACCCACAGTCCCTGGAATACTATTTCAGATACTACAGAATATTGGGACAGAAAATTAGACTATCTTTTTACCAATTATCAGGATTGGTCAACAACAGGCGAAACCCATAACAATATAAAAAATATCTCTGACCATGCACCTGTTTCGGCAACTTTAACATTTCCTTAAAACATGAAAATTATTTTACAGATTAACTTTCTGATTTTAGTTGTCGCAGGAATTCTATTAGCGGGTGATACTGCTTATCCACTTGAAAATGGGCAGCGCCAGATGGGTGTTTTTCAACCTCGCATTTATGGAATGAATAACAATCTGGAAATCAGTACGCATCCTTTATTGTTTTTTGTAAAACCCAATGTAAAAGTAAAAAAGCACCATGGAGAATATAAGGGATTAGGAATGGCCTCCCGATTCAGTTTTGATTATCCCACCCCATTATTGAAGTTGATTCAACGTGAGGGTAAATTTGGTATTTTATCAAAAGATCCGGATATAGGAGATATACCCAACCTCTTTGTATTTCAGGGAGAATTGCTGGTAACAAAAAATTCAGCTGACTATTCACTTACTGGAAAGGCGGGATTATCCATTTGTCCAGGTTGTGAATTAGATAAACGCCACTTGGTTGATTTGCCATTGACTTACCCTCGCATGACTGTTTATCATCATGGTTTTGCTTCTAATGTTGGCCTTGATTTGGATTATATTTATTCTGAAAAGATATCCCTTAAAACAGATATTGATTTATTTATCATTCCGGATGAAGATGTATTTATAGAAAACAAGTTTATGATTAATTACCAATTTTCTCCAAAATATACTCTAACCGGAGGTGTTAAACTAACTCAAGGAACCTACCCCTTTGGAAAACAGCTGGATATTTTCCCCCTCATTGATTTAAGCTGGAGTTGGGAGAAGTAATTAACCTAACCATTCACCTTAACAATTAATTATTAACTACACCATCCCTTTATCTGCCATACTGGTATAATCGTTACCAGCAATAATCAAATGATCATGAAGCTGTACATCAATAGTTGAACAGGCGGCTTTCAATTTTTGAGTAAGGTTTTGGTCATCCTTTGATGGATTTGGATTTCCTGATGGGTGATTGTGGACAAAAATAACTGCAGCAGCATCCTTTTCCAAAATTAGTTTGATAACTTCCCGGGGGTATACGGCACTGGTGGTAAGTGTGCCTTCAAATAATTCAACAATATCCAATATTTGATTTCTGCCATTGAGTAGCACTACCAGAAAGACTTCTCTCCCACGGTCCCGAAGATTATGTCGGAGATAATCCAATACATTCTCGGAGGACTGTATATAATCTTCTCCAATGATTTGTTCTTTCAAATATCTACGGGCAACAGATTGAACCAGTTTTAGTCCGAAAATATTGGCATCACCAATACCCTTAATCTTTTTCAATTGTTCAGGGCTGGCTTCTAATACTCCCCGAAGTGATTTGAATGTATTTAGTAAAAGCTTAGCAGTAATTTTCTGATCTCTGCGATTATCCGCAAGCTTTAGAAGCAGTTCCACCACTTCATAATCTAAAAATCCATCAATTCCGGCTGAAAGAAAACGCTGGCGGAGGCGCGAATAATGCCCTTGTGGGGAAGAAATTTTATCCATAAGACGATACCTTTATTTTAATTGGGACAAATTACATTATTGATGAAATATGTAAAAAGGTTAAATTCGCTTAATATATTGCAATTAAATAATGGAATAAGAAGTATTTGAATTCCATTTAATGAATCACCGTTTTTCTGAATCAGCCAAAATCAATAATCTAAATAGGAGTACATATGACCAAATCCATGAAAATATTCATTGGTATTATCACAGTAATAATCCTCGCACTCTATTTTGGTAATATATATGATGTTGATGGAAAAGAAGTAGACGCAATTACATGGATTGATAATATTTTTGGACTCTTTGTGGGTTATTTATTTGCAGTACTGTTCTATAAAATTCTGGGATTTCCTCTTATAGTATTGATATTGCTGGTGGGTTCCATTACCTTTACATTTTACTTTCGATTTATTAATGTTCGGGGATTCACCCATGCCATTGATATCATCAAAGGGAAGTATGATAATCCTAAAGATGATGGACAAATCAGTCACTTTCAAGCCCTCACCTCTGCATTATCAGCCACTATTGGATTAGGTAATATTGCCGGTGTTGCTGTGGCCGTATCTCTGGGTGGACCAGGTGCGGTTTTCTGGATGATTCTCATCGCTTTCTTTAGCATGTCTGCAAAATTTGTTTCATGTACATTAGGGCAACTTTATCGTCAAGTGAATCCAGATGGCAGTATTGATGGTGGCCCCATGTATTATCTCGAAAAAGGATTGGGCGAACTGGGCATGGGTACACTGGGAAAAGTACTTGGTATCCTCTATGCCATATTTATAATTGGGGGTGCATTTGGTGGTGGAAATATGTTCCAAGCCAACCAATCTTATGCATTGGTTGGTAGCCTTACAGGCATCAGCTCATTAACATACGGTATCATTTTAGCAATTTTAGTAGGTGTAGTTATTATAGGCGGCATTGAAAGAATTGGGCAAACCACTGAAAAGATTGTACCCACCATGGTGGTTCTCTATGTGGGAGCATCCTTATTTGTTATCCTCACTAATTTAGATAAACTAGGCGGTGTAGTGGCATCCATTATGAGTGAAGCCTTTTCTCCCAACGCAATTTATGGCGGACTCATTGGTGTATTGGTAACAGGCATCAAACGGGCGGTATTCTCAAATGAGGGTGGGGTTGGTTCTGCATCCATTGCTCATTCTGCAGCAAAAACCGATGAGCCTGTACGTGAAGGTATAGTAGCTATGGTGGGTCCATTCATTGATACAATTATAGTATGCTTTATGACTGCATCTGTTATACTCATTACCAAAGATACAAATCCACTTTATCAAGTGGGGGGTGGTATCAATGGAGTAGAACTCACTTCAGCTGCTTTCGGTTCAGTAATTTCTTGGTTTCCTATAATACTCTCCATTGTGGTATTTTTATTCTCATACAGCACCATGATTTCATGGTATTATTATGGTAATAAAGGATGGAAGTATCTCTTTGGTGACACCACCATCCCCGTGTATCAAACCCTCTATTTAGGATGTACTGTTTTAGGTGCCATTGCGTCACTGGGCAATGTGATGGA
>DTTG01000040.1 GCA_012964845.1 Fidelibacterota bacterium | reverse complement strand
GCATCAAATAAGGGGTATAGTCAGGCAAAATCAAGGCGTGATTTTGTAGGTGAAAATTTTATTACAACACCTGCAGATTGGTTTATGCGGCCCGATGGCGAAAAAGAAGTTGTCCCCCAGGGTGAGTGTTATTCATGGATTAATAAATCAGTGAAACGGAAAAAATGAAAATATATCTCGCAACTGATCATGCTGGGTTTGAGCTTAAGGAATTTATGAAAACTCATTTAAATGCACTCAATTATGAAGTTGTCGATTGTGGAGCATTAGAAATGGATCCACTAGATGATTACCCAGATTTTATTATCCCGGCAGCTCAAAAAGTATCCTCGGACCCAAATTCAAAGGGAATCATCATGGGAGGGTCGGGGCAAGGGGAAGCAATTGCTGCGAATCGTATAAAGGGCGCAAGAGCAGTCGTTTATTATGATGGCCCCCTTGAAATTGTAAAATTATCACGCACACATAATAATGCAAATATTCTCTCTTTTGGTTCACGCTTTATAACGCATGAGAAGGCAGCAGAAGCTGTTGATTTGTGGTTGAGTGAGCCTTTTGAAGGGGGAAGACACCAACAAAGAATAGAAAAATTGGATAATTAAATGGAAAAATTAAATATAGCTGATCCTGAAGTTTTTAACAGTATCGAACAAGAATTCCACCGCCAGCAAAACACATTGGAAATGATTGCATCTGAAAATTTTACCAGTCCAAACGTAATGGAAGCTGTTGGTTCCGTATTAACCAATAAATATGCAGAAGGATATCCGGGGAAAAGATATTATGGTGGTTGTGATGCTGTTGATTTAGCAGAAAATTTAGCACGGGACAGAGCCAAAGAATTATTTCAGGCTGAGTATGCAAATGTACAACCCCATTCCGGGTCTCAAGCGAACATGGGCGTATATCTAACTCTTTTACAGCCCGGTGATACGGTTATGGGACTCAATCTATCTCATGGGGGACACTTAACTCATGGAAGCCCTGTCAATTTCTCAGGTAAATTATATAAATTCATTTCCTATGGAGTTGATAAAAATACGGGAAGAGTAGATTTTGATGAAGTTTCAGCGCTGGCGAAGAAACATAAACCAAAACTTATAGTATGTGGAGGAAGTGCCTACCCACGGTTTATCGAATTTGAATTGTTCCGGAAGATTGCGGATGATTGTGGTGCCTTTCTTATGGCAGATATTGCACATCCATCCGGATTGGTGGCAACAGGAATTCACCCCTCACCCTGGCCCCATTGTCATGTGGTAACATCCACCACACATAAAACCCTTCGTGGTCCAAGAGGTGGACTGATCCTTGTTGGAAAAGATTTTGAAAATACATGGGGAGCGGTTGCACCTAAATCCGGGCGTGTAAAGATGGTCTCAGAGCTCATTGATTCTGCTGTTATGCCGGGCATTCAAGGAGGTCCGCTTATGCATGTAATTGCAGGTAAAGCAGTTGCCTTTGGTGAAGCCTTAAAAACTCCATATATTCAGTATTGTGAGCAGATTGTAAAAAATGCACAAATTTTAGCTGAAACACTGTTAAATTTAGGCTACGATATTGTTTCAGGTGGTACAGATACACATTTGGTATTAATTGACCTGACTAAAAAAGGAATTTCCGGCAAGAAAGCTGAAATCACTCTGGAAGAAGCCGGAATTACAACCAATAAGAATATGGTACCTTTTGATGAACGCTCTCCCATGGTTACAAGTGGTATTCGAATTGGTACACCAGCTGTAACCACGAGAGGATTTCAAGAAAATGAAATGGTACAAGTTGCCAATTTAATTGATAATGTTATTCAAAATATTCAAGACGAAACAATCATTAAAAATACACGTAACTCTGTGTCAGAATTATGTGCTCAATTTCCAATTTATGAGGATTTTGCAATAGATGAAATGCCCCAGTTGTCATAAAGAAGATTCAAAAGTTGTTGATTCACGTTCTATTAAGGGGGGAGAAAGTATCCGCCGAAGACGGGAATGTAATGCATGTAATTTTCGGTACACCACTTACGAATATGTTCTCGATAACCCTGTTAAAGTTATTAAAAAATCTGGAGAGCGTGAAGAATATGACCGGGCAAAGCTTGAAAAGAGTTTTAACATTGCCTGCGAAAAACGTCCTATACCTGAAGAAAAAATTCAGCAGGCAATTAGTAGAATTGAAGAAAAAATTAGTAATATTTCAAATATTGAAATTGAAGCATATCAAATTGGCGGCTTGGTCATGGAGGAATTAAAAGAAATTGACAAGGTTGCCTTTATTCGCTTTGCTTCAGTGTATCGTGAATTCAAAGATATTGGCGAATTTCAGGCTCAAATTGAAGATCTAAAAGATTAGCAATTTCTTTTTAATCCGATTTGAGTAGAAATAATTCTACCATGTTCCGATTTTTATTATACCCTTTTAATTTACTCATTGATTCCCTTGAAGGTGTTGGGCGTTATGTGGAATTAATGGCAAGTATGTTCCGATCGCTGTTTTCCTGGCATAAATACCTGAGTCTTATTGTAGATCAAATGTTCCATATTGGGGTACTTTCAATTCCTATTGTTATTCTTACCAGCTTATTTTCAGGTATGGTCACCTCTGTTCAGGCAGCTTACCAATTTGAATCAGGTTTTGTCCCCAATTGGTTTGTAGGTAGTATAGTGGGTGAATCCGTATTAATGGAATTGGCCCCAATGATGACTGGATTAGTCATGACAGGAAGAATCGGAGCCACCATTGCAGCTGAAATTGGTACAATGCGTGTTTCGGAACAGATTGATGCCCTGGAATCCCTATCTTTTGACCCAGTTTCATTTTTAATTCTACCACGGGTTTTAGCTGCAGCAATAATGTTCCCAATGTTGATAATAATTGCAGATTGTTTTGGTATTATTGGTGGATTATTCGCCGCTGTAAATGCAATGGATGTAAGCCATTTAGAATTTATTCGTGGCCTCCGAAATTGGTTTCGCCCTTGGGATGCTTGGTTTGGACTGATTAAAGGCCTATTTTTTGGTGTCGCCATAACTTCTATAGCTTGTTATCAAGGATTTTACACTACTGGTGGAGCAACCGGTGTGGGTAGATCCACTACAGCCACCGTTGTTATTTCTTGTGTTGCCATTGTCTTTTTGGATTATATTTTAGCGGCTATTTTATTATGATTGAGGTAAAGAATTTATTTAAATCATATGGCGATAAAGGAGTATTATCGGATATAAATTTTTCTGTAGTACAAGGTCAATCTGTAGCAATTGTAGGTAAATCTGGTGCTGGAAAATCTGTTTTACTCAAGTGCCTCATTGGTTTGGTTAAACCGGATGAAGGTACAATTTATGTTGATAATAAATTAATAAATACCATGAGCTTTCGGCAACTTCAGGAGATCCGATCTAAT
>DTTG01000039.1 GCA_012964845.1 Fidelibacterota bacterium | reverse complement strand
AAAACAGATTTAGAATCTGAATTAAAATCCGCTGGTTATGAAGTATATACTGTGTCTGTAGGACCTATTTCTCCAAATTGGGATCGCGCCATAGAAGCCTTCTACCAAATCAAAGGAGGTCAGGTTGACTATGGCAATGAAAAGGCAGAAAAATTTAATATCATTCAAAGACCGGCAGGTAAAAACTATCCCGGATTTTATCCCCAATGGGATGCAGAGCATCCTGTTCATTTAATTGGTCATAGTCAGGGCGGTTCCACTGCAAAAATGCTGGAGGTGTTATTGCAAAGCTCAATTACAGGTGAAGACTCTCCCCTGCTTGCAAATGTATATACTGGCTGGATCAGCAGTGTAACCACTATTTCTACTCCACATAATGGAACTACACTAGTTCCTCTAATGCTGGATGTTTTTCCTTTTGCACTAAATTTAGCACCCTGGTTCGGTGGGATCGAAAATGAAAAAATTGACGAATTATATAGTTTTGATCTGGAGCATTGGAATTTGGAAAAACGACCAAATGAATCCATTAAAGAATATTACGCTCGAATTGTCCAGTCACCTGTGAGTAATGAAAAAAATCTCTGCACTTGGGATTTATCTATTGCGGGTGCTGTAGAATTTAATAACAACTACCTTGCTGAAAAAGATGTCTATTATTTTTCTATCCCCACTTTTTCCACCGTAAAGAAAAAAGGTAAACCCACACATAAACCTGATAAAAAAATGTCATTTCATCTTTGGCCAACTGGAATGCTTATAGGAAATGATGAAAATGCTCCAGACAGCAGCTGGTATGAAAATGATGGAATTTGCAACACGGTTTCAATGACAACAATTGGGGATGTTAATATGCCATCATTCTCGGGTGTGGCTGAAAAAGGATCTTGGGTGGCCATGCCTCGCCTCAATTTTGACCATCAAGCAATAATTGGTCATAATGTAAACAAAGCTGTTAGAGATGATCTAATTGTATTGTACAACAATCATTGTCAATTATTATATTCGCTTAAATGAAGTCCGCTAATTCTGCTGTTATTTTCGATATGGACGGCGTCATTCTTGATACAGAACCCCTTTATACCAAGGCTGAAATCCGTTTGTTTGGCGAATATGGTGTTACCATACCCGAAGAAGATTGGTCGTTATTTCGGGGGTGTGCCGAACAGGATTTCTTTAATCTCAGCATGAAGAGATACAAAATAACTGAAGATAAAAATGTTTTCATGGAAAAAGGCCGAGCGTACGTCCGTGATGAATTTAAGAAAAGTTTGGCTTTCATGCCTGGTTTTCATAGGCTGCATAAAATGGTAAAACAGCATTATCATATTGGATTAGTAACCGCATCTCCCAGGCACAATTTAGACTGGCTACGCACACTTATCGAATTAGACGATTTATTTGAACATATCATCTCAGGCGATGATACGGATAAGAATAAACCCCATCCAGAACCATATCTTGCCATGATGAGCCGACTGGGTGTTGAACCGGAAAATACCGTCATTATTGAAGATTCTCTCCATGGTGTGCAGTCCGGATTGGCGTCTGGAGCATTCGTCATAGCCAAAACAGGATCTGTTCCAGATTCACAATTATCCATTGCCCACCGTATTATTTCTCATTTGAATGAAATTACACATTTTATGATTGAAGAATTATTGCAGGATAAAAAATAATGTTGTAATATACAATAATGAACATTCCAGAACTTCTTACGGATTTAACCACTCATTACAATGCCTTAATACGGTATTACGCTTCCCGATTATCCCTTACCGCTCCACAAGCCTTTCATCTCCTGGCTGTTTCAACCGATGGCATCTCTATGTCCGGCCTGGCACATAAATTGGGATTAGATAATAGCACTCTCACGCGCAATATTCAAAAATTAGATAAATTGGGGCTGGTTCTCCGTAAACGGGACGATTATGACAAAAGAGTTTTCAGGGTCCATCTTACGAAAAAGGGGCGGGTTATAGTTGAACAATTTGAAAACTTGCTTCTTGATTTGAATTATTCTATGCTAAAGCATATTGATTTAGACGATCAGGAAAATATACCTGAAATGTTAGAAAAGCTTGTATGGGCAATGGATTGTATACGGGAGAAATGAATTTGATAAAGAACAAATATTCTGATTTTGCTTCTCATCTACTTGCGTGGTATGATGGATGTAGCTGCAATTTCCCCTGGAGAGATTGCAAGGACCCCTATAAAATTTATTTATCAGAGGTGATGTTACAACAAACGCAAGTTAGTACCGTATTGCCTTATTACCAAAAATGGATACAAAAATATCCCACTATACAGTCTGTAGCCAATGCCACACAGGAACAAATACTTAAACAATGGGAGGGATTGGGGTATTATGGTCGTGCCCGAAATTTTCATAAATCCTGTAAAATTATCCTAGATAACATGGGTGGAATTATTTCTTCCAATCCTGAAGAGTTTTCTAAATTGCCCGGGGTGGGACCCTATATTTCCGCGGCGGTAATGTCCATAGCCTTTCAGCATCCCCTGCCTGCTGTGGATGCTAACGCCATTCGAATTGGCGCGCGTATGGAAATGGTTGATTTGCCCTATCCTAAAAATTTAAAGATCATTTCTAATTACTTTGACAACCATATTCCCATAGAAAGACCTGGTGATTTTAACCAGGCGATAATGGATTTAGGGCGTAAAATTTGCTCAGCAGACAAACCAAAATGCAGGGTCTGTCCTATATCAATAAATTGCAAAGCTCTAGTTAATAATTCTGTTGATAAATACCCAATTAAGGTGAAACGCGCCAAAAAACCACATTACAATATTGCCGCGGGCATCATTTGGAATAAGGGTCAAATATTAATTTCTAAACGACGAGAAAATGGACTGCTGGGTGGTTTGTGGGAATTCCCCGGTGGTAAAATTGAAAAGGGTGAAAATGCCCAGACATGCATTATTCGAGAAGTAAAGGAAGAACTGGGAGTTCTGGTTCAACCCACTTCCTTTCTAAAGCAGATAAAACACGCCTATACCCATTTTTCCATCACAATGGATGCTTATCATTGTGACTACTTACAGGGCACGCCACAAGCTATTGGTTGTGATAATTGGAAATGGATTACTCCAGAGGAAATTAGGCTACTTCCCTTCCCAAAAGCTAATCATAAGCTGTTTGATAAAATAATTGTGAGTGAAAGTATATGCTAAAATATAAATTATTATCATTGGTATTATATCTTAGCGGTCTCGTGGCATTTATATTTATAGCCTTTATTTTAATTTTTTCTGGCTTTATTTTCCTTCCCCTATTTTATGGTTCAGTAAAGATTTGCTGTAGATTAATGATATCCTCCTTGTTGCTATGGCCCAAAATAAAAGGGGAATTCCCAGCAGATGGTACCTATATAATTATGATGAATCATTCCAGCTTTCTTGATGTATTTATTTTCCCCTTAATACCGAAAGGTGCCTGGACAGGCATAACGGCTACTAAAAATTTTAAAATACCCATATTTTCCTCAATTATTAAGCGAATTCAGGCTATTCCCATTGACAGGAAAAACCGTCTGTCTGCCTTTGAAAGTATCAAAAAAGCTGAAGATGTATTAAAGCAGGGTATTCATATTGGCATTCTTCCTGAAGGCACCAGAACATTAGATGGGAAAATGAAGGAATTGAAAAAGGGGGGGTTTCACATGGCAATTAATACCAATACTGCCATTGTACCTGTTGGGGTTTCCGGGGCTTATAATTTTAAACCAAAGGACAGGTGGTGGATGAAACCGGGACCAATATCTATTACTATTGGTTCTCCCACCAATGTGTCAGAATATTCAGATTTGGGAGTTGATGGACTTAAAAATGAAGTTGAAAAAACAATTAAAGAATTATTAGGAGAATCACATGAAGTTAAATGAAATGAATGTTGTAATTACAGGGGCTAATGGTACTGTTGCCTCAGAGTTGATATCTTTTTTTACTAATAGAGCTGCTTTTGTAGTTGGAACCGTAAGGCAGCTTTCGGAAAATGTTGAAAATGAAAATAACTCTGCAATTATTGAAATGGATCCCTTAGAACATTATTCTATTGGTAGTGCCATTGGCTGGATAAATGATGAAGTTGGAAATATCCATGCCTGGCTGAATATTGTGGGTGGATTCACCATGGGAAATCATGTTGAAGAAGGTCATGATGACTGGAACTATATGTATAATACAAATTTTATGACAGCCTTGAATTGTTGTCAACAGATCCTGCCGAAAATGAAGCAAAATGGTTGGGGGAGAATTGTGAATATGGGTGCTCAGGCTGCTGTTAAGGGGATGCCTCTCACTGGACCATATTGTACCAGCAAAACGGCTGTTCACATGCTTACTAAAACCATCGCCCTGGAAAATGGAAATGGTATTACTTGTAATGCCATTTTACCGGGTATTATTGATACTCCTGCTAACAGAAATCAAATGCCTGATGCTGATCACAGCAATTGGGTGAGCCCCAAACAAATAGCTATTAAAATTGAAAGCTTATTAATATCTGATGAAAACGGTTCTTTAATTAATCTTTAGGATGTTTTTTTAGCTTCTCATATACATAGGTGTTCACCATTGTAGCAAGGGGAATGCTGATTAACAACCCTGCCCCAAGTGGAATAATAGAAATCAGTACAATAATAGACATTACCGTTCCCAATAAAAATAATTCCATCACATAGCCTTTGGTTATAGCGGCGCTTTTCTTTACCGCATCAATAATGCCGCATTCCTCATCCACTAAAAAATAATCGTAAAATTGGAGTCTTAAAGAAATATATACAAATGGAATAAAAATGATTAGCAAGGGAATTACCATTGATACGCCTTCTAAGGAGTCTATGGTTGGTAACGTACCAAAATCTACTGAAATTGAAGATAACAGAAGTGCAATCCCTGGTGATGCCGCAGCCAATAGAATTAATATAACAAATAGCGATGACATTAAGTAGGGTATCAACAGATTAAAGCTGCCAAATAATTGATGGAATTCTCCTTCTTTATTGTGAATTAGGTTCAGGCAAATTCGCAGCATACCCAAATTCAAGCCCATCTGAAATAAATATGCAGCCACTGTAAATAGAATAGACTGAAATGTTACATCTTCAAGCAATCTTTCCTGAATGATGCCTAAAAACAAATTGAGGGCAAATATAAAAACAATTGCCAAAACCAATAATCCCAAATTGGGTTTCAATATATTCCAGGAACTGGTAATTATTTCTCTTTTTGAAAAGTCCATTAAATTTCCTTTTATAGCTGGAATAAAATTAAAATCATTAATGTTAATGATTATACTTTTTTCCAAAGAATTTGCACTCATCACTTGCTGATTGTTCAACATGCTTTTTTACCCGCCAACAAAATATACAAACTGCATTGGCGGAGCAGTTTGTTGAAATTATATACCTCACCACCCAATCAATTACCTAACAACTTAGAAAAGTTGTTGAACTTGCCCTTTATTATTTGTGTTTATCTGTGTTCATTTGTGGTTAATTTAAAAAGTAGAACTTTACTTAATATATATACTTATGAAAATACCCTTTACCAAATGCCACGCCAATGGAAATGACTTCATTCTTATATTATCAGAAAACTTTCCTGATATTGATGCCAAAGAATCTATAATTCAACGCTTATGTAACCGCCATACTGGAATTGGTTCTGATGGACTCTTCATCATTTCTCCCTCTGAAAAAAATGATTTTCTGCTTGATTATTATAATTCTGATGGTTCCTGGGAAACTTTCTGTGCCAATGGCTCCCGAGGTGTTTCATTGTTTATGTATCAGTCCGGAAAAGTTGGGCAAAAAATGATATTTGAAACGGGTGCCGGTGTGCATTGGTCCGAAATAAAAAGTGATACTATGGTGGTTATGAGCATGAGAACACCAGAATATAAATCTGAAGAACTCAATCCTGAAGGATCTGCAGGATTCTTTGTGAATAGCGGCGCTCATCATTTTGTATGTGAGTCAGATAATTTAGAGGAAGAATATGTTCTTAATCTGGGAAGACGAATTCGCCAACATCAACTATTTCAGCCCAAGGGTATTAATGTAAACTTTTATAAATTGGGAAATGACGGTACAGTAGAAATTAGAACCTATGAAAAGGGCGTTGAACAAATGGTGCTCTCCTGTTCTTCAGGTTCAACTGCAGTGGTATTTCACCTGTCTCAAAGTTTTGGATTATCTTCCCCTATAACCACCACCTCCCCCGGTGGAAAACTCCAATTTACCTTTGATAAAAATTGGGAAGACTCTACCTGTGAAGGTCCTGCTGAAATATTATATTCTGGTGAGTTTAATTATTCCCCCTTAGACAATGCATGATATTGGGATACTATTTGATTTAGATGGGGTGATTTATCAGGGTGATTCTCTAATTTCTGGTGCAAAGGAATCTATTAATCTTCTCCGACAAAATAATATCCCCTGCCGTTTTATTACCAATACTACCCGAATGACAAAAAAGAATTTGGTGACAAAACTTAAATCAATGGGTCTAAGCTTAGAAATTAATGAAGTTTTTGCAGCCCCCCATGCTGCTGTGGAATATTGTAAAAATATGAAATATACTACCATTGATTTAGTGGTTCCAGATAATGAAATGGAAGAGGATTTTATAGATTTTGATTTACATGCTGAAAATCCACAGGCTATTGTATTGGGAGATATGGGCAATCTGTTTACCTTTGACCTGTTAAATGCTCTATTCAAAAAAATACTCAATGGAGCTGAAATAGTGGCCATGCATAAGAACAAATATTGGCATTCGGGGAATGGTTTAACCTTGGATTTAGGTGCTTTTGTTACCGCACTGGAATTTGCCACAGAAAAAGAGGCAGTGGTCATTGGCAAGCCCAACCCCCATTTATTTCAGCTAGCAGTGAAGCCCTGGGGGCTATCCTTTCAATCTATTTATATGGTGGGTGATGATATCGGGGGCGATATTGGCGGAGCTAATAATGTGGGTATGCAGTCCATTTTGGTTAAGACTGGAAAATATAGGGAAGAAAGTCTCAAGCGCTCTGAAATTACACCAGATTTTATTATCAATTCTGTGGCTGATTTGCCGGAACTATTGCAATTAAACTGAATCTGATAGGTGAACAAGCGCCGATTCGCTTGCTTTATAAAGATCCTCTTTCTCAATATTTTTTAAACCCTGCAGCACCTCAACCTTCTCGCCCAAGGAAATGGTTACAAAGGGTATAGATAACAACTCAAGTGTGTCTTGTAAAGTATAAGCTGATTTTTGCCATGGTCCCGGGAAAAGGAGCAGTCCGCAAAATTTATTTCGCTGCCTTTGCACAATAGTGACTGCCCTGGCTTCATCATTTGTTTGAACAATCTTCAGCTTCAACTCTAACCTGCTTGCCACTTTGCGTAAATTTTTGTTTAGTTTGTCTAAAGTAATATTTGGACTGGCTTCTATTTTTCTATGTCCCAATAAATTCATATTAGGTCCATGAATAATAAGAATGTTTTTCTGAGTTGGTTTTTGAGTCATGATAATGATTTTTGCCGGTACATATTTACAATTTTTTCATGGCAGGGAAAAGCCAGTTTTGGCAGTTCGTCAAAAGGGAACAAAATTGCTTCTTCAGCATCATCCCCTGCTTTAAGTGTGGACCAATCTTCAACTTGTACTTCCATCCCCATCAATAAAATATCTCCAAAGACGGTATTAAAATGACTGCATGTTCCCAGCAAATTACTCACACTTCCCTGTAAGTTTGTTTCTTCTAACAATTCTCTTTGTGCACCCATTTCAGGCGTCTCCCCTCTTTCAATAAATCCCCCCGGCAAACCCCACATTCCCTTTCCAGGATCAACAGCCCTTTTCACTAACAACAATTGATTCTGATGCATACAAATTAAAGTCGCTGTTGGTTTTGGATTTTCATAATGGATGGTGCTGCACTGTGAACAAAAATATCGTTTATTGCCATCTTTTTCTCCAAACTGGTTTTTTTCGCCGCAATTTGAGCAGAATTCTAAATATCCCATAATTGAAATATAAGGCAGATTTCATCATTGTATAAAGATAGATAAAAATGCTAATATTCACGCCTTATGGATAAACAAAAAACCATACTTGCTGTAGGCTCTATAGCGCTTGACACACTTGAAACTCCACATGGGACTCGACAAAATATTTTGGGCGGATCTGCAACTTATTTCTCAATTTCTGCAGGATTGCTGGCTCCTGTAAAATTGGTGGGGGTCGTGGGTAATGATTATCCCGAAGAGGGTTGGCAGTTATTTCAATCGCGGAATATAAATACTGATAATATACTGGTTGAAAATGGTTCAACATTCCGCTGGGGAGGTAAATACAGCGATGATTATTCTACGCGGGATACCCTCTTTACAGAACTGGGCGTGTTTGAGAATTTCTCACCCACCATTCAGGAAGCCGACCGTTTATCTCCACTTGTCTTTTTAGGAAATATCCACCCGGATTTACAATCTTCTGTAGCAAAATTAACTCCTTCCGCAGAATATATTGTAACCGATACAATGAATTTATGGATTGATCTTTTCCCTGAAAAATTAAAAGAAGTGTTGAAACTCTCGACAATATTGCTAATAAACCACGAGGAAGCTGAACAATATACTGGACAGTCTGAAATTTCCAATGCAGCCAGCGAACTATTATCTGCAGGACCAGAGATTGTGGTAATTAAAAAAGGCGCAGATGGTGCTTGTCTCGCCCAGGGAGAAAGCCGCCATTCAGTTCCTGTTTTCCCTATTAATCAAGTGATTGATCCAACTGGCGCTGGTGATTCTTTTGCCGGCGGTTTTATGGGCTATCTCTCTCAAGCCAGTCAACCTGATTTTCTAGAGGCAGTTATAGTTGGCTCTGCTATGGCTTCATTTTGTGTTGAAGGATTTGGAGTTGAATCTCTCTTACAAGCCACGCCAACATTGCTTGCACACAGGGTAGAAACAATTAAAAATTCCATGGTGGAAAAGGTATAATTATTGATGTCTGTCTCTTCCCCAACATCTTCAGAATTTGAGGTAGTGAAAAATGAATATTCTGATAGAGATTATGATGTAAAAATATCAATCCCTGAATTTACCTGTGTTTGCCCCAGGACAGGTCAGCCTGATTTTGCTACAATTGAAATTAATTACATCCCTGATAAATTAATTGTGGAGTTGAAATCTCTTAAATTATATATCCAGCAATTTCGTAATCTGGGAATTTTTCATGAAAATGTAACCAATAAGATATTAGATGATTTTCGCAGGGCCTGTAAGCCACGAAAAATTGATGTAATTGGCCGCTTTAATCCCCGGGGTGGAATAAGTACTGTAGTTGAGGCACATTGGCAAGAATAAATTGTTTATTAAATGCATAAAATGTTATTAAATTTCTAGGCTGTAATCGTTTAAAAAAGGACTGAATATGAAGGTCACAATAAAATATACCAATCGAAAACGAAAAAATAAACACGGATTTAAAAAGCGGATGAGCACTAAGGCTGGGCGTGCGTTGCTGGCTCGGCGGCGTAAAAAGGGTCGGAAGACAATATCTGCTTAATTGAAGCATTCGCTTTCTTCATCAGCGTTTTCCAAAATAATGAAAGCCTCAAAATCCCTGTATTTCAGGGATTTATCATTTAAATATAGCAAAAGCTCCAGGCCTGAAATGGGGCTTATTGTATCCAAAAAATATGGGAATGCTGTACAGCGTAATCTCTTTAAACGGCGCTGTAGGTCCATATTTAAATCTATAATTGTTGATAGGGCTATAGGCTGCGCATTGGTTGTACGCCCCAAAAAGCGGGGTGTGACCTACATTTCTATTAAAGAATCCTTTAATTCCATTTATGATAAACTCTCTAATTAAAAAACTTTTCATCCTCCTTATAAAAATTTATAAGATAGTGATTTCCGGATTTCTGCCTGATGCTTGTCGTTTTACTCCCTCTTGTTCTACTTATACGATTGAAGCCCTGGAAAAGCACGGGGTAATCAGTGGAGGGTGGCTGGCAATAAAGCGTATTAGCAAATGCCATCCCCTTTATAAAACAACAGGTTATGACCCCGTACCATGAATGATACCCTTCGATATATTATCGCTGGCGCTTTAATTTTCTTAATTATTATCCTACAGCCCGTTTATCTGGAATGGTTAGGCTATGATGCAAGTCCCGCTTCAAATGAAAGCTCTGGGGTTGTGGATTCTGAAAATATAAACTTTCCTGTGCCAGGAAAAAGCGCTAAACCTTCCTTCGAAACAAAGCCGGGCGAAATGGCTGCAAATGTTTATAGCAAAGAATCATTTATTACCATTGTAACGCCTATGTACACTGCTACGCTTACCAATAACTCCGGCGGAAGTTTTGTAAATTATTTTTTAACTGGTGAAAATTCAGATAAATTAAAATACCTTGGAGGTTATGATGACGGGGGATTGTTTCAACCTGATATTCCTGTATCATTAATTATAAACTCTGAAGAGAATTGTATGCCCTGCCTGGCAGATTATGATGACAATGATGATAGATACAATTTTTTAAACCAACCCTTTACCTTATTAAACTTTTCAAACCAGCGAGACACTATTTATCTTGATTATGGCTCTGTTGAGCTGAAATATGCCCTGCAGGATGCCAGTGGTAGAACAATTATTAACAAAACGGTTTCTTTTTCCGCAGATAAATATATCAATGAACATTTATATGAAATTAACTATGACATTTTGGAGGGCTCCAACAATCTTGAGTTGCTCTGGTATGGTGGACTGCGCCCTACAGAAGAAAAGGAAGATGAAGATGTAACCTATGGATCTGGAATTATCAGCCAGGCTGGTGAAATTGAAGATATGCAATCTACAGACCCTGAGGAAATTATAACTAGAGAGGTCTATAAAGGGCAAACTGATTGGGTTGCGATTCGAACAAAATATTTTATGTCGGCCATCATAGCTGAAAATTCGGGGAAATACGCCACCCTGTCAGGGTATAATACTGAATTTGGACACCGAAAACATACTCCTCTATATCATGCATCCATTGGTTATCCCCTGGATGTATCAACAATCTCATCCAGTATTTATTTAGGTCCCCTTGATGTTGATTTTTTATCTCAAACTGGCGCTACTCTAGAAGCTTCCATGAATTGGGGTTTTGCTCCAATTCGCCCAATTAGTAAGGGTGTTTTGTGGGTTTTGAAATTTATGCACAATAAGTTGAACCTGAATTATGGTCTCGTGTTGTTGTTGTTTGCACTTTTGGTTAGACTTATTACAGGTCCCCTTACAAAAAAGAGTTATGAATCCAGTCAAAACATGCAAAAAATTCAGCCTGAGATTAAAAAAATGCAGGCGAAATATAAAGGCAATCCTCAGCGCCTTAATAAAGAAACTATGGCTTTATATAAAAAACACAAAGTCAATCCCCTGGGAGGATGTCTTCCCATCATGCTTCAGATGCCATTATTATGGGCTTTATTTATGGTTTTTCGCACCACCATTGAGTTTCGGGGTGCACCATTTATGCTGTGGATATCTGATCTTTCCAAGCCGGATGTAGTCTTTACGCTCCCCTTTTCTATTCCCGTTTATGGTGATGGGGTGGCTATATTGCCTCTTGTCATGGGTGCCACTCTTATGCTCACGATGCACATGTCCTCTGCCACTATGGATAAAAGTCAAAAACCCGTTATGTATTTTATGAATGTGTTTTTCATACTGCTTTTTAATACATTTCCCTCCGGACTTAATTTGTATTATACAGCTTATAATATGTTGAGTTTCTTCCAACAACGCAGCATTAAGAATAAGCTTGCTAATCAATAATAAATTGCAAATGAAATGTTGCCCTATGATCAAGAAAACATTGTAGCAATTGCCACCCCGCCGGGTATCGGTGCGCTTGCAGTGGTACGGCTTTCTGGAAAAGATTTAAAGCCGCTGTATAAAGAATTCACCCACAAAAAGCCTAAAAACAGGTTTGCATTGTTTACCAGGCTCTATCATCCAAAAAATAATCATATTCTTGATGAGGTTGTTGTAACCTATTTTAAAGCTCCAGGCAGCTATACCGGCGAAGATATAATAGAAATCTCCTGTCATGGGGGAACTGCAGTTAAAAATTCAATTTTGCAGGCAGCTATTGATGGTGGGGCAAGACTAGCGCAACCAGGCGAATTTTCATATCGTTCCTTTTTAAATGGAAAAATGGATTTGCTTCAAGCTGAAGCAGTATCGGCAATAATTTCATCAAAAACCTCCCGTTCAGCAGAATTAAGCCTCTATCATTTAGAGGGGAAGGTGTCAAAAATGCTTGGAGAGATCAAATCTAAGATAATAGATGTCCTCTCAATTATAGAAAATGAATTAAACTTTTCGGAAGACGAAATAAGCCTGACCTCCTATTCAACTATTCGTTCCATGCTCGAAGATGTTCAGACTCAAATAAACCGAATTGTAGACTCATCCCTGATAGGGAAGAAAATCTTTTCCGGTATTAGAATAATCATATTGGGGCGTCCCAACACGGGCAAATCCAGTTTGTTTAATGCCCTGCTGGGTCACGATAGAGCCATCACTTCTCCGGTGGCGGGAACCACTAGAGATACGGTTGAATCTTGGTTTGAATTGGAGGGTGTGCCCGTGTGTCTTGTAGATACGGCCGGTGTTTGGGAATCTAAAAGGCCGCTCGATAATCTTGGTGTAGAAAAAACAATTTCTGAATTAGATCGGGCAGATTTGTGTTTATTGGTTGATGATGAAAATCCGCGGGCTTTAATTAACACCGAATTTATGAAAAGATATCAACATCACTATATTTTAGTAAAATCAAAGTCTGATTTAGCGCCTTCTCCTTCGATAGTTCAAGACGATATTATCTTCACTTCTTCTAAAGAAAACACAGGAATAAACAAGTTATTAACATCTATTTCCACATATATTCTTAATAATATTAATCTTGCAGACCACACGCATGGCTTTATGATAACCCAGCGTCAAAGAGGATTATTGGAAGAATCTGCGCTTTGCTTGAATGAGGCTATTGATCAGCTGACTGAAGGCATAGAAACAGATATCGTTGCATCAACGCTTAATGGTTTTGTTGTGGCTATTAAAGATGTTGTTGGAGAAATTCCTAATAAAGCAATTATTCAAAATATTTTTTCTAATTTTTGTGTTGGAAAATGAGGAATAAAAGCATTGTTATTGTTGGTGGGGGCCATGCCGGAGTAGAGGCAGCATTCGCTGTTGCAAACCTTGGAATCAAAGCATT
>DTTG01000038.1 GCA_012964845.1 Fidelibacterota bacterium | reverse complement strand
ATCATTTACCAAATATGGCATATCTACAAAGAAACAGATTATTAGGGAAATTAGGTGAACAATTAGCAGCCTGTAAAATGATTCGCATCGGACATGAGATGGTGGAAATGAATTATAATGTTCCCAAAGTGGGTGAATTAGACATTATCAGTAAGGACTCCGATATGTTGGTATTTACTGAGGTTAAAACCCAGACGGGTGGACAGGGTTGGGGAGAACCGCGCTGGCAAATCACTGAGAAAAAACGAGATCGTATCATGAATGCTGTTCAACATTATATGGATAATAATGAACTGGATTGTGATTTTCGATTTGATGTGGCAGAAGTAATCTTAGGCTCCGGCAAGCCCCAAATAAATATTATAAAAGATGGAATGACAGGGTATTAAATGAAATGAAAACAGGAACAGGGAGAAAGAAAAAAGGATTTATGAAGTATTACATATTATTAATCATTAACCTATTAATAGCCCGATTCCCAGATGCCGTCGGCGAAAATGGAATGGTAGTATCATCACATGCACTTGCATCAAAAGTGGGTATTGAAATTTTACAAGGTGGTGGAAATGCCATTGACGCCGCCATTGCCACAGGGTTTGCCCTGGCGGTTGTACATCCTGGTGCTGGAAATATAGGCGGAGGCGGATTTATGGTGATCCGATTGGCAGATGGAACGGTGACCACCATTGACTTCAGGGAAACTGCACCTGCTGCAGCATTTAGGGATATGTTCTTAGATGATAGCCTCAATGTAATACCCGGTAAAAGTTGGAACACCTCCTTGGCAGCAGGAGTACCAGGATCAGTGGCTGGATTTGGATTGGCATATGAGAAATACGGTAGTACAAACTGGAAAGATTTAGTGAAGCCTGCTGCAGAACTTGCATCAAATGGCTTTCCGCTGGATTATCAAAATATGAATACATTTAATCATCCTTATTATCAGGAGTATTTATCCAATGATACTGAGAGTGCAAAAATATTTGCAAAGGAAGAACCGTTCACACTGTACCAGACTTTCATTCAAAAAGATTTAGGAAAAACGCTTGAACGAATAGCAAATAATGGCTGGCAAGAATTCTACACCGGGAAAACTGCCGATATGATTGAAGCATGTATGTTGCGTACAGATGGACTTATCACAAAGGAAGATTTGCAAAATTACCGCGCAATTGAGCGGAATCCAATTTCATTTAAATATCGAGAATATGAAGTCCATTCCATGCCGCCAGCATCTTCTGGAGGAATCACCATTGCTGGCATCCTGAATCAACTGGAAAATATAGATCTGGATAGTTTGGATTATCATAGTGCTCAGCATATCCATTTTGTAGCTGAAGCTGAAAGGCGTGTTTATGCTGATCGAGCTGAATTTATGGGCGATATGGATTTTGTACCAGTTCCCATTGATAGGCTGATTTCCGATCAATATGCACAAGTCCGCTGGAATTCTGTTGATTCAATAATAGCATCTAAATCTGAGGATGTTTCTCATGGAGATATTCCATTTAACTATAAAGAATCTGAAGAGACCACTCATTATTCCGTTGTAGATCAGTGGGGCAATGCCGTGAGTGTCACCACTACCATTAACGGCTGGTTCGGCAATGGCATTGTTGTGGATGGAGCTGGTTTTCTACTGAATAACGAAATGGATGACTTTTCTGCTAAGCCGGGTGTGCCCAATGCTTACGGCTTAATTGGCAACGCTGCCAATGCCATAGAGCCTGGGAAACGCATGCTCAGTTCCATGTCTCCCACCATTGTGGAAACCCCTAATGGGGAATTGTACCTGGTGCTGGGTTCTCCCGGCGGATCTACCATAATCACCACAGTTGCCCAGATAATCATGAATGTGATTGATTTTGGGATGAATATGGAAGATGCGGTTGAAACACCTCGCTTTCACCATCAATGGCTGCCGGATATGATTCAGTTTGAGTCCAGTGGATTTTCTCCTGAAACTATACAAGCCCTGGAAAGTAGAGGACACAGCATAAAATTCCGAGATACTTTTGGCGAGGCAAATTGTATACAGGTAGAAAATGGATTTATTTATGGTTCTGCAGATAGTCGGCGAAATTCCAGTGCATTAGGGTATTAAATACATAACTTAATATAGGTAAATGAAAAAAGAACGCAATAAAATTGAAATCTGGCTGAATAGTTATAACCACATAATGGAATTAATCCGGACCTTAGCCGCTATTACGGTACTTATTCTACAGGTCATAATTCTATACCATATTTTTGGCCAGTAATTCCCATGCCTTTAGAAATTGAACGCAAATATTTAGTCACCTCAGATGCATATAAAGCAGGTGCGAAATCGGTTGAGATCACCCAGGTTTATTTAACCATCCAAGACAACCTGGCAATTCGAGTGCGAATTGAGGAACATCATGCCTCAATTGCAATTAAGTCTAAAATATCAGAAAGGGTGAATCGAGAATACGAATATAATATTCCATTAGATGAAGCCCGTTCGCTAATGAATTTGAGCCAGCATTCAGCCATTACTAAAACTCGGCACTTGGTTGATTATAAAAATCATCTCTGGGAAGTGGATGAGTTTCATGGTGAAAATGAAGGCTTAATTGTTGCCGAAATAGAGTTAGATGATGAGAATGAAGAATTTGAAATACCGCCCTGGTTGGGGGAAGAAGTCACCGCTGATTACAGGTATTTGAATTCGAATTTGGCAAAGAACCCTTTCTCGAGCTGGTGATTTTAATATAAAGCAATAATAGATTCTTTAAACACAATCTGCCTCTCTTTTCAGAGAGGCAGATTATCGTTCATCAAGGCCAAAATAAGGAGATATTTTGGGTAAGAAGTAGGCAGAGCCAAAGGCTCTAATTCTTACGTGGTAACTTATTCCTATTAATTATTTCATTATTTGATCTGTGTCACGAAATTAAAATAATCGAAAATATATTTTTGGTTATACCAAAAATATTTGTCTGATTGTTGGTACAAATATACTCTCTACATTTCCCTATTAAATTTTCGAAATATTATCATTGATTAGGAAATATATGTCAAAAAGAATTATCACTTTAGGTGGTGGAATGGTTGGCTCAGCTATCGCCAGAGATTTAAAAGAACAAAAATATTCCGTAACGGTTGCAGATAGAGATGAAAGTCTTAAAGCCCGATTAGCACCTTTTGGAATTGACTATCTAAATTTAGATTTTTCAAATAATAATGCGGTTACTGATGCAGTTAAGAATTTTGATCTTGTCATTGGCGCTGTTCCTGGATTTATGGGATTTGACATATTGAAGACGGTATTGGAAGCTGGAAAAGATATGGTTGATATTTCATTTATGCCGGAAGACTCCAGAGATTTAACCCAATTAGCTGAAAAGAACAAAGTTACTGCTATAACCGATGCAGGGGTTGCACCGGGATTATCCAATTTATTGTTTGGGAGGGCATTGTTCGAATATGATGAATTACATTCTGCAAATTGTTATGTAGGAGGGTTACCTCAAAATCCCCAACCTCCCTGGTGGTACAAATCGGTATTTTCGCCAATTGATGTGATTGAGGAATATACCCGCCCTGCTCGCTTTGTATTAAATGGAAAAATGATTACCAAACCAGCTATGACAGATATTGAGGAAATTACGTTTGATAATATCGGAACACTGGACGCATTTAATTCAGATGGATTGCGCTCATTACTGGAACTGCCCATCCCTAATATGGTTGAAAAGACTTTGCGATATCCCGGCCATATACAGAAAATAGTTGAAATGCAGGGTAATGGATTATTTGAACCTGAAAAAATTAAACAAACAGCTGAATCCCTTTTTAAAGAATGGGCTCCCGGCAAAGAGGATTTTGACCAAACCATTATGCGACTTGAATTCATTGGTAAGAAGGATGGTGAGAAGATAACAGAAATTTATAATCTTTTAGATTATTTTGATGAGCAAAAAAATATTACCTCAATGGCACGAACTACAGGATATACATGTGCAGCAGTAGCCAACATAATACTTTCAGGAGATTTTAAGAAAAACGGTGTATTTACGTTGGAGAACTTTGGTAGGGAAACCAAGCTAGTGGATAATATTTTACACTATCTATCTGAGCGAAATATACAATTTAATTAATCTAAAAGGGTAAATTACAGCATGGGGAAAAATAGATTTTATAATGACGCAAAATTTTTAGGCAGTATGAGTGGGAGACCGTTAAGAGTTTTATCAGAATATTTAGGTCCGCTCAGCATTTTACAAAGAAATAAAATTGTCGATACCATTGTATTTTTTGGATCAGCACGATTTAAAAGCACCGATTCTTATTATCGAAAAGCAAAAGAATTATCAAATAAACTTACTAAGTGGAATATGGAAAATTTTACTGATGAGCATAGATATGTAATTACATCAGGTGCTGGTCCAGGAATTATGGAGGCTGCTAACAAAGGGGCGCATGAGGCAGGGGGGATGTCTATTGGACTTGGAATTTCCCTCCCCTTTGAGCAGACCAACAATAAATGGATAACGAAAGGTCTTAATTTTGTATTCCATTATTTTTTCATGCGGAAATTCTGGTTCATTTATAAGACTAAGGGCATTGTTGTTTGGCCCGGAGGCTTCGGTACATTGGATGAATTGTTTGATGTATTGACTCTCTTGCAATGTAAAAAAATCACTCGGAAAATCCCCATTATCTTATTTGGAAGTGAATTTTGGAATGGATTAATTAATTGGGAAAGCATGATAAAACATGGAACAATTTCAAGAGAAGATTTAGATTTATTTGTAATTATTGATTCGGTAGATGATGCTTTCGAATACATGATAAATAATATGCAAAAATAATTCCCAATTCAAGGGTTTTTAGTAACTAACAAATTGCCCTAATTTATCCCCTCAGTTTTACCCGAAATACAACCAATTATCATTAAGGAAGAAATGGAGTCTTTTCCAAAATTATTTATACCGGGACCAACTTTTGTCCCCAATCATGTGATGCAAAGTCTTACCAGTCCACAAATTGGGCATCGAACAGCAGAATTTTCAGAGTTAATGTCTACTGTTGTATCTGGTATCCAAAAGGTACTCTATACCAATAATCATGTTTATTTAGCTTCTCATGCTGCTACCGGCTTATGGGAAATGGGAATCCAAAATTCAGTAAAAAAGGGAATATTGCACACTGTAAATGGCTCATTTAGTTCTAAGTGGGCATCGGTGTCTAAAGATTGCGGACATGAAACCGGGGTATTGGAATATGAATGGGGGAAAGGTGTGAAAGCGGACGATGTTGATGCGCAGCTTTCTTCAGGGAAGTATGATGTTTTTGCCATGGTTCATAATGAAACATCAACTGGAGTCTTTAGTCCCTTAGAACCCATTTCAGAATTGCTGAAAGACAAATACCCTCATATCATTTGGTTGGTGGATGCGGTAAGTTCCATGGCAGGAGTAAAAATTGAAACTGACAATTTAGGCATTGATTTCCTTTTGTCTTCTACACAAAAAGCATGGGGCTTGCCTGCTGGATTTTCTGTTTGTGCAGTATCTGATCGATTGATTGAATTATCAAAAAGTATTCCCAATAAAGGGTATTTCTTGGATATTAATGTCTATGAAAAATATTATAAGAAAATGCAAACCCCGTCAACTCCGTCTATTCCACATTTGTTTGGCCTGAAATATGTTTTAGAGCAAATTGAAGAAGAAGGCTTAGAAAATCGTTGGGTACGCCATATTGAAAATGCGGAATATACTCGAAATTGGGCAAAGGATAGAGGCCAGTCATTATTCCCTGAAGAAGGATTTGAATCGCCAACCATAACCTGTATTCAAAACGACATGGAGTGGGACATAAATGGGATAAATGACCAATTACTGGAAAGAGGATTTAGGATGGATAGGGGCTATGGAAAGCTGAGGGGAAAAGCCTTCCGAATTGCCCATATGGGCAATGTAATGAAGGAAGATTTAACAGAATATTTAAATAATTTTGATGAGGTGTTAAATGGTTAAAGTATTGGTATCAGACCCAATTGCAGATAAGGGTATTGAAATATTAGAGGAGGCAGGATTTGATATTGTCTATAATCCAAATCCATCAGATGATGAACTGCAGGCGCTGGCAAGTGATACAAACGCTTGGATAGTTCGCTCCGGTACAAAAATTACTGCTGAATTATTAAAAGATGCACGAAATCTTCAGGTTATCGGTAGAGCTGGTGTTGGGGTAGATAATATAGATATTAAAGAAGCCACCAATCAGGGTGTGATTGTGATGAATAATCCTGATGGAAATACCATTTCGGCGGCAGAACATACGATAGCTATGATGATGGCGCTTTCCCGAAATATTCAATTGGGACATATGGGAATTGTTAATGGCGAATGGAATCGAAGCAACTTGGTAGGAAATGAGCTAAAAGGGAAAATTCTAGGTGTGTTAGGCTTGGGCAGGATTGGCAGAGAGGTGATTAAACGGGCTATTGGCCTGGAAATGAAAATTATGGGCTATGATCCCTTTGTTAATCAGGATGTATTTGATCAGGAAACTGTAACATTGGTTGATTTGGATACCCTCACTCAGGAATCAGATTATATAACACTTCACATGCCTTTGTTGGATTCCACGAAGAATCTTTTTAACGCAGAACGGATTGCTGCAATGAAATCATCTGCCAGAATTATCAATGTTGCCCGGGGAGGGATTATAGATGAAGCAGATTTAGCACAAGCCTTAAACAATGATATTATTGCAGGGGCAGCTATTGATGTTTTTGAATCCGAACCCCTGGATATGAATAGCCCGCTTATAAAAGCCAAAAATATATTGCTTACCCCGCATTTAGGTGCATCCACCCATGAGGCTTCTGAAGGAGTTTCTTTTGGTATTTGTCGTCAAATTAGAGATTTTATTTTGGATGAGAAATTATCAAATCCTATTAATATGCCAATTACTGATATGGCCCAACTAAAGCAGATTAAACCATTTTTAGAACTGGCAGAAACCCTGGGTAAAATAGAAATGCAGTTGGCAGAATCCCCGGTGAAATCAGTTTCTGTAGAGTGTTTCGGAAATATTGAAGACTCCAAACCCATTGCTCTTTCCTTTTTGATAGGCTTGTTTCATGATATGACGGATAATCGGATTAACTTCGTGAATGCTGGCGTCATTGCGGAAGAGAGAGGTATTTCATTTTCCCATAGCTTGAATACAGAGCCGGTTTCCTTTGCTAATTTAATTGTGGCACATATTACAACTGATGAAGGAACGATTGAAGTGGCAGGTTCTGTATTTGGGGATCAGCATCCAAGAATTGTGGATATTATGGGCTATGAAGTGGATGTCCGCCCTAAAGGGAATATGCTCTTTGTCCAGAATAAAGATGTACCAGGTGTAATTGGGAAAGTGGGTATGCTCCTTGGAGAGGGGGGCGTTAATATTGCCGAGTATTTATTAAGCCGTACTCCTAATAATGATTCAGCCTATTCAGTTATAAAATTCGATGGTGAAATAAATGAAGAATTATTAGAATCACTGAAAAAAGTAGATGAAATATTAACGGTTAAGCAATTGCATGTCTAATTTATTCGACAATCTATCTGATAAAATTCAACACCTGTCCAGCAGGGTGGCAAAAGACGGCAAAAAATATATTAAATCCGCTGTATCTAAAGGGGAGGAAATAGGCTATAAAGGTAAAATTAAAATTGAAATAGAAAAATTGAAATGGGAGCTCAAACAAAAGTATAATAAACTTGGTATCTATGTTTCGGAGAAAAAAATATCTAAATCAATAACTGATTTTTCACATGATAATGAATTTCTTGACATTGTAAATGAAATCAACAAGTTGAAATTGTTTATTGAAGAGCGGGAAGGTGAGAAAATAAAAGGGAATAAAATAAAGTAGTCAGGAAACATACTTGCCTATCGTCATTCTTCACTACATTACGAATGATAAATAATGGATTGTAGAAGGGAACACCCAATAATGAATATCGAATTTCAATTTTCATATTTCCAGTACCCATGCCCCAGCACATCAAAATAACAATATTTCTTCCTTTGTAATCAATCCTTAATTCGTTCTAAATTTTCCTAGCTAATTCCAGCAAAAATTTGTGTTTAAAAACGGTTATAAAATAATATTCATCAAAGAGGGCAAATTTGACCTCAAGCAGTTTACCATTTCTCCGCTTCAGGTTGGGCTCATTGCAGGGGCGATCGTCTTCCTCACATCCTCCTTTTTCTTTATGTTTTCCGATCAATTTGTAGAATGGGCTGGTTCTAATGAAATTGAAAAACACCGTAAAAATAACAAGGTTCTGGTTCAAAATATTGAGGAAAACCAAAAACGAATTGAAAATCTGCTGGATGAATTAGATGAAATAAAAAAGCAGGATGATATTCTCAGGAGATTGGTGAAATTGCCTCCCATTCATGATGATATTCGAAAAATGGGCTTTGGCGGTACCCATAATAAAACCGAGACCGAAGATGTGAATTACCTTCTTCCGGAAGATCAAATTGATGTAGATGCAATAATAGATGACATTAACTATGTAAATCGTCTCATTAATCTTGAACGGCTCAGTTATAATGAAATTACAGAAAAGGTGGACTCGAACCAGGATGAAATATTAGCCTACCCTGCAATTCATCCCGTTGAATCTGGGAATGATCATCTTTCTTCAAATTATGGATATCGACGTGATCCCTTCTCACAAAAATTTAAATTTCATGATGGACATGATTATTCTGCCCGTATTGGAACGGATGTACATTCTACAGCCAATGGTAGGGTTAAAAAATCAAAATATTGGGGTTCCTTTGGTAATTATATCGAAATTGACCATGGCAATGGTTACATTACTGCCTATGGACATCTATCAAACCGCAGTGTAAAAGCCGGGGATAAAGTATTTCGTGGGCAAAAAGTTGGTGAAGTTGGCAATACCGGCCGTTCTACTGCTCCCCATCTCCATTATGAAGTGCAGTACAAAAATAAAGCAGTGGATCCCTCACCGTTTTATTTTGATATTCCTGTAAATTAACTAAAACCTCCCAACTGCCTTGATCTCTAAGGCAATCTAAAATTGTACTTCCCTTTTCGGTGAAATAACTTACTATTTTTATAAAAATGAAAATATAAAAAAACCACCTATTCTCAATCCTAAAAACTCTCTAAATTATAGAGATGCCAAACCCCTATTATCTTATAGAAACCTTTGGATGCCAGATGAATGTGGCAGACTCTGAATTGGTTGCCGGTATGCTGCAAAAATGCGGCTACTCTGAAACCAGAGACCTGAATCAAGCAGATATCATTTTTATGAACACCTGTGCTATCCGTGAAAAAGCAGAGGAAACGGTGCATCACCGCCTGGACAGCATTCAGCATTTAAAAAAACGAAAACCAGAGATGATTTTTGGTGTATTGGGCTGTATGGCACAAAATTTGAAAGATGATCTCCTGGAATCTAAACCTTATGTAGATATTATTTTAGGCCCCGATTCTTACCGCCGGATTCCTGAAATTATTAATAATCGTAAAAAACAGAATGGTCATGAGGTGGATACCCGCTTATCAAAATATGAAGTCTATGATAATTTAATGCCCTCTCGCCAGGATGGTGTAAATGCCTTTGTTTCCATTTCCCGGGGCTGTGATAAATTCTGTACATTCTGTATTGTTCCCTTTACCCGTGGTCGGGAGCGCAGCCGTTCCAATGAAAGCATTATAAGAGAAGTACAAGACGCCGTAAAAAATGGGTTCGCTGAAATTACCCTCTTGGGACAAAATGTAAACTCATATCGAACCGAAGAAGGGAAATTTCCCCATTTACTGGAAGGGGTTGCACTAGTTCCAGGAGTAAAACGTATTCGCTATATGTCTCCCCACCCCCAGGATATGGATGACCATTTGCTCCAAGTTATGAGTGAACACGAAAATATTTGTAATTATGTTCATTTACCTCTCCAGGCGGGGTCTGATAGAATTTTAAATAGGATGAACCGCACCTATACCAAAACTGAATTCTTAAATTTAGTGGATACCATTCGAGATTATATGCCGGATTGTTCCATTTCAACCGATATTATTGTTGGCTTCCCGGGAGAGACCAATGCTGAATATGAGGAAACGCTGGAGGTTATGAATCAGGTGATATTTGACCGAGCTTTCATGTTTAAATATTCCTCCCGCCCTGGGACCAAAGCCGCTGAATACAGCGACCAAATTGATGAAGATATTAAGCAGGGAAGATTGGCACGGCTGATTGATCTGCAGCAAACCCATACTTTGCAGGCAAATCAGCGCCGCATTGGCAAGGTGCTGAAGGTCATGGTAGAAAAAGAAAGTAAAAAATCCCCTCTCCAATGGTCAGGGAGGACTGAAGGCAATATGGGTGTTATTTTTGATAAAAATGACGAGCAGATAAAAGATATAGTTAATATTCTCATTCAGGATGCTCAAGGTGTAAGCATGTTTGGAAACCGAGTCTTAGAAAAGGAAATGATTTATGAAATTAATTAAATATTTAGTGTGGATACTTCTGCTCATGGGCAGTTTGGTATTTCTGGTACAGTTAAACGAATTAAATCAATTTGAAGGAAATGCCCTCGCTATAAAAATCCCATTTCTAACAGATATGCCCGAATATGAAAATGGCTTTAATGTATGGATGGTATTGGTAATGACATTGACAGCAGGGGTAATTATTGGTTTCCTTCTGGCCTTATTCCAAATTATATCTCATAAAAGTGAAGTATTTTCATTAAAGTCAAAACTCAGACGGGTTCAGGTAGAGTTGGATAGCCTGAGAAATGAAAGTATTGAAGATGATTTTGTACTTACCGATGAAGTGGATGACGAAACTCTATGAGTAATATCCTAATCACTTTACTGATTTTAGGGGTAGCGGTTGCAGGTATTTCTATCTATGTACTGAATTATAAACCACGGCGGAAATCTAAAGTAAAAGATATTTATGCAGAAGGTTTGGATTTGATGATAACGGGACGGAGAAAATCTGCCTATAAGAATTTTAAGGATATCATTCAAAAAGACTCCGATAATATAAAAGCATATCTTCGATTGGGACAGGTTTTGCGGGAAAGTGGAAATCCGGTGCAGGCATTAAAAATTCACAAAGGACTTTTACACAGAAGAAATCTAACCTTTTATGAAAAAGTTGAACTGCATAAAAATTTAGCTATGGATTTTTATAAATGTGGTAATGTAGATGCTGCAATTAAAGAACTGCACGAATTATTAAAATTAGAAAAAAATAGTGAGTGGGCAGTTTCTCAATTAACCACCTTCTATCGTGAAAAACATGAATGGGATAAAGCCGGGGAGTATTTAGAAAAATATCAAAAGCAAACCAATAAAGAAGATAAAAATAAGCTGGCATTGTATAAGATTCAGGAAGGCCGTATTCTCATTAAAAACAAAAAATTTAAAGAAGCTCGTCAAACTTTTGAGAGCGCCCTGAATATTAGCAGTGACTTAGCCGTAACCTATTATTTTATTGGTAATTCCTACAGCAGTGAAAGTGAGGAGGAATATCAGAAATCTTTAGAAACCGATGTTGTAAGTCAGACCGTGACTCAGGAAAATTCTGACTATATGGAGAGAGCTAAAGAATTATTAGGGAAAGCAATTCCAATGTGGATTCGCTATGCAGAACTCAAACCGGAACAGGCATGGATGGTCATACATTTATTGAAAGATGGATTATTTGCGCTGGATAGATATTCTGAATTTGAAGAAATATTGAAACGGATTTTGAAATCTGATTCTGACAATATTGAGGTCATTGCAAGTCTATCTGAAATTTATTCTCATCGGGGTGAAAATACGGAAGCCATAGAGCTTATTGATTCTGCAATTGAGCAAGATTCCAGTTCACTTATTGTTAAGCTGATAAAATTGAAACTTCAGGCAAAAAAAGAGAACAGCAACCCAGATTTCGCACGCAGCCTGGATGATATCATTCATTTTTTGGTCACAGACGAACGCTTTCAAAGGTACAAAAATACAGCAACTGATCCTCATATCATTTGGCTATATGACGCCAGTGATGAGAAGGAGGTCTTAAAACAATGAGAATAATATTCATTATTTCTTTTTGTTTATCCTTTCTGTCCGCCCAAGATTATTTGGATGCTTTAATACAGGATGTACTCCATGGTTCTCGTGACAGCGCTGCCATTTATTTACCTACAATGGAGCAGAGATATCCCAATAATCCATCCCTCATGTATTTGAAAGGATTGCTCGAAACGAATGGGGAAGAGGCAAAAACAATTTTTGCTAAACTGTATAATACGCACCCCACCAGTGATTATGGAGATGATGCCGTTATGAAGGTTGCCGAATATTACTATGCAGCGGGATTGTATGTGCAGGCGGCAAATTGGCTGAAAAAAATGCCCATTTATTATAGCCGATCTGAACATATTGAGCGGGCCGTTAAACTTTTTCTGAATTCACTCATTGTATCTGGTCATAAGGATACCGCCATTTTTTATTCTCGTGTATTTAAAAGACAGTTCCCCGCTTTGGATGTAGATGGTAAAATAAAAGATTTGCTTAAGGATTTTGAAAAAGCCGATCAGGAGAAGGAAAAAGCTAAGAAGTTTGCTCCTATAATCACAGAACCTGAAATTCCTATTGTCGAGTATGAAAATAAAATTCCAGCGGTACAGTTTAATTCTGATAATTCAAATGGAATTTACTCTCTTCAAACGGGCGCTTATAGTGTCAGCGAAAATGCTGAATCGCAGAAGATAAATCTTATTATTGCAGGATTCAGTGCCAGAATTAATGAATTATACAAAAGTAATCGAACGCTATATGCTGTTCGGATTGGGCACTTTGACAGTAAAGAAGATGCTCAAAAAGTAGGTGTCCAAATAAAATCAAAATTGGATTTAGATACAATTGTCATCACCAATAATTAATGAATAATTCCTTTAACTAAACAGGAGTGCTCCCATGCGATTTATCCCCTTATTGTTAGTCTTTTCACTATTTGCACAAGATGATGTTGGTGCTCCACCAAAATCTGGTACCACAGGAAGTATTGGAACCGTTACCCTGAATGGGCAAGTATATAATCAATTATCTATTCGACCTGAAATACCCATCGGCAAGTTGGGTGTTGGTTTGGATATATACTTATATTTCAATAATGAAGGCATGTATTGGGACAGTTGGGATTTTTCATCAGGTGGTTCGGCTTACAAAACAATAATTGATAAAATTTATTATTTGCGCTGGGGTCAGCCCGGAGATAATCTCTATTTCATGGCTGGGGCATTACCTTCGGTAACCCTTGGGCAAGGTATTCTGGT
>DTTG01000037.1 GCA_012964845.1 Fidelibacterota bacterium | reverse complement strand
TGAGTTTGCTCAGGGTATTCAGGCGGGGATCTTGGGAGTTTTGACTTCCTCTAATTGTATCCACCAAACATAGGCGAATGCCTTTACTTAATAATGCTGCATCAGCTTTCTTATATTCGGGAATGATAACGATGGAAGCACCTCCCATATTGGCATTAGGATGTTGATAGGGAGTTCGTTTAAGTCCACGGGAAACAATAAGGCGAATATGAATATCAGTATGCATTTTATTTACTTTCAGGGTTTCATATAAAAGGTTGATCAGCTCACTTTCCGACATTCCAATTTCTATTTTCAACTTTTCAGCCCCATGATATAAGCGTTGAATATGTTCTTCAATAAAACAGAGCTTACCATTGTGTAAACGGATGCCTTCCCACACACCATCTCCCAATAAAAAGCCGCTGTCAAAGACAGATATTTTGGCTTCATTTCTGGGAAAGAATTCGCCGTTAATATATATGATTATGTTTTCGTTGCGCTGATCCTCAACGTAGCTATGTGTTCCTTTTGCCATAATTCCCTATTTTAAATTTGAATGATATACCAGGTGAAATTATCCGGAGCTCCAATTTCTTCGGTGAGCAATTTTCTTTCCATGAGCTCAGAAGCATCCTGCGGTGAATTATTAGTGATGGCATGAATAATATCCGGCTCCATTAAAAAATTAGAAAGTCCATCAGAACAAAGCAGTAATTGATCCCCAGGTTCTACAGCAAATGAATAATAATCGGACTTCACTTCAAATTCACGTCCGAAAAAACGATTCAACGCTTGTGGGTTCATAAACATACTACCTCTGGATTTACCTTTATTTAAAATATCATGCAGAACATTATGATCTCGTGACATCCAAAGAAGAAGATTATCTCGAAAATGATAAATTCGACTATCTCCGCACCAGGCAGTGTAGGCGGTACCATCACCTAAATAGAGGGCAACCACGGTGGTACCCAAGGGCTTCGGATTGGTTTTTATAACGGCCTTTTGAGCTTTTTGCATGGCTGATTGAAGATGAGTTTCAGGTTCTGCTGACGACATCATGGTAAAATCTGCGATGATTGAGTCCAATGCAGTTTTACTTGCCAGCGCACCATTGGGAAGTCCACCCACACCATCACAGACAACAAATAGATCATTAGCGCCCACTTTAATATATCCCAGGGCATCTTGGTTCTCAGCTCGTACCAATCCCACATGGGTTGTATTTGCAGAAATCATTTTAGAAGATAATTAGAAAGATTAATTTCATATTGATGGGGCAAAGTTAATCTAATAATTGATTTAAATCCCATCCATCTATCCTAAATTTCCATATAAACTGAAAGGAAATTATATTGAAGAAATGGTCTGGATGGCGCAGTGAATATGCCAATAATAAATATGATGTAATAATAATTGGGTCGGGAATCAGTGGATTGACTTCAGGAATACTTTTAGCCAAAGAGGGTAGGAAAGTCCTCATTCTGGAAAAGCATTTTAAAGCCGGAGGATGGACCCACACCTTTAAGCGGGATAATTATGAATGGGATGTAGGCATCCACTATATTGGTGAGGTGCATAATCCCCGCTCACCTGTGCGAAAATTATTTGATCTGGTATCTGATGGCAAGCTGGAATGGCATAAGATGGAGGATAATTATGACCGAATTATTTTCCCTGATAAACAGTATAATTTTGTGGCTCCCCGTGAGAAATTCATTCAGGATATGGCTGGCTATTTTCCTGGCACGGAAGATAAAATGCGTAGGTATATTCAAGTTGTAGATGAGGCTGTTAAATCGGGTCAATCCTATTTTGCCAATAAAGCACTGCCCAACTGGCTGGGGAATTTCACCTACAATAAAATGACCCGAAAATTCTTTAGCCATTCAGATAAAACCACCAGAGAAGTGATTATGGATATTTTCGATGATGAAACTATTCTAGGTGTTCTCAGTGGTCAATGGGGTGATCATGGACTTCCACCGGGGTACAGTAGTTTTGCCATGCATGCCATGGTAGTCCGTCATTATTTGGACGGCGGAAATTATCCTATTGGAACCTCCCGCAGAATTGCCGAAACGGCTGTGGATTATCTCGAAAGTATGGGAGGTGCGTTATATGTAAATGCCGGTGTGGATGAAATCATTACCCACAAAGGGAAGGCTGTTGGTGTCCGCTTAGAAAAGGGGGATGAAATTTTGGCTCCCCTCATTATCAGTTCTGCAGGGGTGATGAATACCTATGGCAATTTCCTGAGAAATAACAAGGCTTTCTCACAGATGTCCGCTCAACTTAAAACCGTTACGCCAACCAGCAGTTATATGTGTCTTTATATTGGGTTGAACAAATCTGCGGAGGAACTGAAGCTGGGCAATACTAATTTGTGGATTTATCCCGGATACAACCACGATCAAAATGTAGCCAATTATATGCAGGATTCAACTAAGGAATTACCGGTGGTATATGTTTCCTTCCCCTCGGCGAAGGATCCCGCTTTTAAAGATGAACATCCCGGATTTGCAACTATGGAGGCTATCACCGTTGCTAATTGGTCAGAGTATGATAATTGGAAGGACAAACCCTGGAAAAATCGGGGAGACGAATATGAAACAATGAAAGACAAACTAAGCGAACGGATTTTAGAAAAAGTATATGAGCATGTTCCCCAGGCAAAAGAAGCCATGGCTTACAGCGAACTTTCTACTCCTCTTTCCGTGAAGAGTTTGGCTAACTATCCTGAAGGAGAACTCTATGGAATTGACCATGCTCCCGATCGTTTTCACCAGAAATGGCTGAAGCCCAAATCAGAAATTAAGAATCTCTATTTAACCGGGCAGGATGTTTTAACGGTGGGGGTTACCAGCGCCCTATTTTCAGGATTGGTGACAGCTTCTGCTATAACGAAGAAAAATTTGATGAAGGAGCTGTTTAGTAGTTCTGACCCACGAAAAATATGAAATGACGCAAAAATAATTTAATTTTTACTTGCTCCGTCATTTATGGCTGTGATTCCTAATGTGAATGAATAATGGGATTTATCCCAAAATAATAACTATTATTTGATCTAAAGCCCGTTTTGAGTTGAAATAATTTAATCCCTGCCCTAAATAAAGGACAGGTCTATTAATCAATCACCTATATATTTGTGTACTTAGGAATTGGTTGTTTTAACCATCTGACGGATCTATGAATTCAGCATGATACCCGCCTGATGGATATAATTTTACTACTTTCTATCTCTGCAACTCTGCCACTGCCCCTAATCATCAAAACATACTTGATAGAATCACCAGCATTCCGCCAATGGTAGTGACTTTAAATACTTGGGCTGTTATCACATAATCTTCTGAGCCAGAACCTTCATTTAATTTAATAAACACAGCATACAATGATGGCAGGGCAACGCCTCCAATGAACAGGAAGAAGTAATAATTTCCA
>DTTG01000036.1 GCA_012964845.1 Fidelibacterota bacterium | reverse complement strand
GGAATGGGTGGTGCCCAACCATTGGCTGTAACAATGAATGAAGGGGTGAATATTACGGTTGAAATTGATCCTCATCGAATTGGGCGTCGTTTAGAGACGGGGTATCTGGATACATCCGTAAATAATTTAGATGAGGCATTGCAATTGGCAGTTAATGCCAAAGATAAAGGAGAGTCCCTATCCATTGGATTATTAGGAAACTGTGCAGATGTATTACCTGAATTTGTTAAACGTGGAATCATACCGGAGATTGTTACCGATCAAACTTCAGCCCATGATGAGTTGAACGGCTATGTTCCACATGGAATATCTTTTGATGAAGCACTCAAATTAAGAAATACCAACCCGGATAAATATATTGAGATGAGCTACCACTCCATGGCAGTTCATTGTCAGGCGATGCTGGATTTACAAAAAATGGGTTCAATAACTTTTGATTATGGAAATAATTTACGTGGGCAAGCCAAAGAAAATGGTGGAGTGGAAAATGCTTTTGACTTTCCAGGATTTGTACCTGCATTTATCCGGCCATTATTTTGTGAAGGCAAGGGACCCTTTCGCTGGGTTGCATTATCTGGTGATCCTGAAGATATTTATAAAACAGATGCTAAAGTATTAGAATTATTTCCAGAGGATGAAGCCCTAAGAAGGTGGATTACTATGGCGCAGGAAAAAGTGCAGTTTCAGGGATTACCAGCAAGAATTTGTTGGTTAGGCTATCGAGAACGAAACCTTTTCGGTGAAGCCATTAACGATATGGTTTCCTCTGGTGAACTGCAAGCACCTATTGTAATAGGAAGAGATCATTTAGATGCTGGGTCTGTGGCTTCTCCCAACCGTGAAACAGAAGCCATGAAAGATGGGTCTGATGCTGTGGCAGATTGGCCCATTTTAAATGCACTGCTCAGTACAACGGGCGGAACCAGTTGGACATCTGTTCATCATGGCGGTGGTGTTGGTATGGGATTAGCCATACATGCAGGGGTCGTAATTGTGGCCGATGGCACACTAGAAATGAAAGAACGATTGAATAGAGTTTTAACTAATGATCCAGGTTTGGGAGTAGCCCGTCATGCCGATGCCGGCTACGAAAAAGCAATTCAAATTGCTAAAGAGCGTAAGCTTAAACTTCCAATGGTGAATTAATAGACTTAAAAATTACGTAAATCCTTAACAATTTTATGAAAACTAAAATCACCAATATTGGCTCCATTGTAACTTGGTCTCCAGAAGAAGATAAACTGCTTACTCTGCCCAATGTTGAAATCCTTGTGGAAGATTCAACTATTATTCAAATTTCAAAAACTGTTGGTGAAGCAGAAGAGGAGATTGATGCTGATGGTGCCCTCATTACCCCGGGTTTTGTAGATTCACACACTCACCCCATTTTTTCTGGAAACCGTGCCAATGAATTTGGAATGCGTGTGTCTGGTAAATCGTATGAAGAAATAGCGGATAGGGGTGGAGGTATTATTTCCTCCATAAATGGGGTTCGCAATGCCAGTGAAGATCAATTATTTGAAGAGTGTTTAGAAAGAGTTAATTTTTTTCTGGTTCATGGTACTACAACTATTGAAGCAAAATCAGGGTATGGACTCACAGTTGAGGATGAATTAAAATCGCTGAGAGTTATTAAGCGTTTAAATGAGTTAAGTCCCTTGGATATTATCCCAACTTTTATGGGTGCTCATGATTTTCCACCGGAATTCAAGAATGACAAATCTGGTTATGTCCAACTAATTTGTGACGAGATGATTCCAGCAGTGGCAGAGGAAAACTTGGCTGAATTTTGCGATGTATTTTGTGAAAATGGATATTTTAATTTAGAGGATTCGGAAAAAATATTAGAAACGGGAAAGAAATACGGATTAACACCACGACTTCACGCTGACGAATTTGCTGATTCAGGTGCAGCAAGCTTATCCGCTGAAGTGGGTGCTGTTTCTGCTGATCACTTAATGGCTGTAAGTAATGAAGGCATTCAGAAAATGGCTGAGAATGGTGTTATTGCCACATTGCTTCCGGGCACAACATTATTTCTGGGAAAAACAAAATATGCACCGGGACGAAAGATGATCAACTCTGGCTGCCATGTTGCCATTGCCACAGATTTTAATCCGGGGTCATGTACAATACAATCCATGCCTCACATTATTTCCTTGGCAAACTTATATTGTGGATTATCCATAGAAGAAGCTTTTAAGGGTGCAACCTGGAATGGCGCCAGGGCAATTAATCGTGAAGAACAATTAGGTGCAATCGCTGAAGGATATCAAGCGGATATGTTATTCTGGGAATTGGGTTCCATTGAAGAAATACCATATTGGATGGGTTCGGACAGAATTCTCAATGTGATGAAAGCAGGTAAGCTCCTGGAATAAAAAAGTGACATTAATGTCACTTTTTAATAGAATTATTTTTTGAGTATTTCTTTGATATAATTCAGGGAGATAAAATAATATTCACCAAGTTTACAATATCCAGAATATTCACTATCCCATCCTGGTTCAAATCACCGCAATCACAGTTTTCATCATCCCCTAAAATACAGTTGTTAATCATAATAATAACATCGATAATATTCTGAGTTCCATCTGCATTGCAGTCACCTAATGTAGTTTCCTGGTTATCAAACCAATGAGCACCAATATCCCGAATACTGCTGTCAGGGTCTTCATCAGATGGATCCCCCGCATCTATACAGGGTGAATTTTCCTCTAGGGTAAAATCAAAATTTTCTAAATCAACAAATAAAGGATTTTGTTCAATTACTCCTTCTCCTTCGGGCTCCCACGGAGTCCAGATACTTCCTCAGCCAGGACAGTTTTCCCCCCAAGGTGCCTCTCCGTTACCCCATGCATTACAATAATTCACATTGCAAAGAGGTGTAGTTGTAACAAGAGCTACCCCGTAATAGAGATTTTCAACAAAATTACTATTTTTAATCTGTATTTCAGCAAAGTCATACAGTTGAACACCATATCCATTGTTAATAAAATTGCAATTGGTAATATTTCCAGTCGCCAGTCCGCCATAGAATACACCATACCACTCACCATTTAATAAAGTAATGTATTGTATATCCAAATTTGCTGGAATTATTTCATCACCATACACCCAAATACCAGTTCCTCCCTCTAGATCAACTACAGCACCATTGCCGTCAATTAATACATCCCCTTCATATATACCCAGTCCCCCGGTATAAATTTCACTCCGGGCGAGAATGACATGTTTATCATATCCATTCCCCGGTCCGGCAGAGTCAAATACAGATTGCAGAGTAATTCCATCCGCTAATGAAATATGTAAAACCGTGATTAAGCTTATAAATAATAATCTCATGGGTGAAACCTACGGCTTTCCGCTAGATTATCCAAAATATTAATATTAACAAATTGTAATTGTTTGCTGGTTTTTATGAATGATTATATTTTTAATTAAT
>DTTG01000035.1 GCA_012964845.1 Fidelibacterota bacterium | reverse complement strand
AAATCCTGACTGAAATTGATGCTGACCAATATGCCAATTGATAACAAATAATTTAATATTTTCTTATAATAATTCATTTTTTTACTATTTTATGCTACTCGCCGAATTGGAAAGCAGACATTTTATCCAAGAAAGTACATATATTTCGTCGATAAGTTATTGATTTATAGCACATTTATCCAAAAAAAGATAATAGGATTTTTTAAAAATTAACTCGATGCGCTCTCATAAAGCATTAACCCTCTTTTCCAAATTATTCGAGTTAAAAAAAGAAAAGTCATTGACATAAATATTTGTCCCAATAAATATTGAACATTGGGACCATATAACAATGTTCGTGTAGGAATAGAAGCGATAAAAATCATTGGCACAATTGAAAAGAGAACTTTCCTTAAAATTCCGGTATAAATTGAATCTGGACGAGTAGAAAATTTTAATATTTCATGACTCAGCCAACCTGAAACGGAAAAATTCTTGAACCAAAAACATGAACTGGATATTATAAAATCAACACTATACCACAAAACGGTTCCCATTAAAAAGGAGAAGACAAACGCCAACACATTAAAAAAACCAATTGGCTTAGAATAGTCTATAATAAGAGTTGTTAGCATAATCAATAATATAACAATACTTACAAGAGCATACGATTTTACATATCGAAATGATACCATAAACTGGGATTCCACCGGCCTTAATAGAAAATAATCGAGGTCTCCCCGGACCATCCATCGGTTCAGATTGAATAAATTTCCCGAGAAGAAAAACATATAAAATGTGTCTGCCAAAAAAGTAATTACCAAAAATATCATCACATCTTCACGGGTGAAAACTCCCAGGGCATCAACATAGGAATAAATTATTGAAAAAAAGAAAAACTGAATACCGTAAAAAATTATATCAACAATCAGACCTCCTAAAAAATTTGCTTTAAACTCCAAATCTCTGGTTAGACTATTATTGAAAAATGATATCCATAATGAAAAATATCTAAGCACCATACCCACCATAAACACGAATTCCTGACCTATAAATAACCCTCCCTGCGAGAGTCATAATTATACACCAAGACAATGCCATGCCCATTTTCGGAATCCAAAGATTCATAGGTAAATTCGCAGTAGCAATACTTACCGGAAAATCGACTAAAAATTGCAATGGAGTCAAATTAATTATATTCCGAACTGAATCTGGAAATAACCGTAGCGGTATAATTTGGCCCGACAATACAATATTTGAGATATTATAGGCAATCACCAATGCCCTAACTTCTCCAAACCAAAACGCAAAACAGACCATGCAGAAATAAATGGAATAAGAAAGATAAATAGAAATTAATAGTGCAGCAATAAACCCTATAATATGAATAAATGTAGGAAAAGCATACCCAGGAAGTAAAATTGGAAATAAAATTAATACCGTTGTATATACAATATAAAACAGAGAGTTATGCCCAATAAACATCATAAAATGATAGGTGAAAAATGAAATGGGGCGAATAAGGTATTTATTCATTTCACCTGTACGGATTGAATCAATCATTTCTATTGATGTAGCCCAGGAAGATTTTAACTGCCCCACAATCATACACAGAAAAATATATGCCATGAGTCCATTAAAAGTAAATCCACGGATTTCATTTAATTCTTGTGCTTGAAAAACCTGTTTCCAAATTAAAAATTCTATAGCCAAACCAGAAAATATTGCAAAGGTACCTACAATGGCATTGGCTTTATATTCCAGAGCTTGTATCCATGTCATGCGAATAACAGAAAAATATTTATCAATCCATGCTTTCATTTCAGAAATTTTTCAGGATCCTTAAAAAAGGAACGCATGGTATCTTCAACCGGCAAATCTTCCATTGTGATGGATGCTGGTACCCCTAACTGAAATAATTCAGAGACTAATTTTGTCAACTCTTTATCAGGAAGTTCTGCATAGAGGATTGTATCATCTAGACGAAAATTATAATTTTCTGATAATCTCTCAGTTTTACTTTGATCAGGGATTTCATTAAACTCAAACAGCAGTTTTCTTTTTGGATTAACACGATTTACTAAATCATTAAAGTCACCATCGTACAATGATGCTCCCTTATGAATAACAAATACACGCTTACATAAGGCTTGAATATCATGCATATAATGACTTGTGAGCAGAAATGTAGTTTTATATTTTTCGTTATAGTATTTAACAAATTCTCTGATTTTTAATTGTGAAATGACATCCAACCCGATTGTAGGTTCATCCAACAATACGATCTTTGGTTTATGGAGGAGAGCAGCAATAAATTCCATTTTCATTCTTTCTCCCAAAGAAAGACGTCGAACCTGCACATTTAATTTTTCTCGAACTGATAATAGATCAACTAATTCATCCAGGGTATTTTTATATTGAATTTCCGGGATTTCGTATATTTTCTGATTTAATAAAAATGATTCCGATGCAGGGATATCCCACCACAATTGATTTTTTTGTCCCATTACTACTGAAATCTGTTTAAGAAAATCAGATTTTCGATTCCAAGGGGTAAATCCATTTATACTTACTTCGCCAGAAGATGGATGAAGGAGTCCCACCAATAATTTTATAAGTGTGGTTTTACCAGCACCATTTTCGCCTAAAATACCCAATATTTCCCCATCCTCAATTTGGACAGAAATATCTGTTAGAGCATGGAAAGTTTCATATTTTCGATTGAAGAATGAGCGAAATGCACCGGAAAGTCCAGCTTCTCGTTTAAACATTTTAAAATGTTTAGAGAGTTCATTTACCTGAATTGGCATGGTGGAAAATTAATGCCATATTTTGAAACGATTTAAAGAAAAAAGATGGGATTTTTATTCTGAAGACTTGATTGTATTACAATTTATAATTTCAACATCTAATGCATTTCCACTAGCATCTGACATTACCAAATCAGCAAGACAGGCTGAATTTGCATCGCCATCTATTTCAACCTGGACCAGTAGTCCATTGCCAGCCGGTATTGTGGCACCTGTAAATGAAAATGCAAGAACGGTACTGACGCCTGTGGATATTGTAAACCCTGCATTTGCTGCTGCACCACTGGAAGCTCCAGTAACAATAGCTCCATCTATATTAAACTGAAAACCAACAATAGGAACTGATACATCATAAAATACGTTCCAGTTCCCTTCACAGGTTGACCCATTTCCATCACAAATACCGCAGGCATCATTTTGAAGAGGAGTAATTGAGCAAATATCATCACATCCCATACTTTGACCATCAATACATTCCGAATTGTTTATTGGTGGTGGATCAGTAATATTGCTTCCTGATTTACAACTCACATTCAATATAAATAGAATTATTAAAAATAATTTATTCAATGTAATTTTCATTTTATTAACATCATTTTCTGTTTAACAATTGAATTGGAGCTCTGCAATATTACAAAATATATACCCGACGGATGATTGGTTCCATTCCAAATTACAGAATAATGCCCTGGTAATGTA
>DTTG01000034.1 GCA_012964845.1 Fidelibacterota bacterium | reverse complement strand
ATATTAAAAGTATTTAAATTACCCTATGCCAATTGAAAGAAAACTAACTGCTATTATATTTATTCTATAGCGCTAAATACAAAGTGGGCCTAATCTATGCCCTCGTAGCTCAATAGGATAGAGCGTTCGCCTCCTAAGCGAAAGGCTTCCCGTTCGATTCGGGACGAGGGTACTAGCAGTAGAATGAATAGTGAGTAGTAGAATGCAAGGAGACCATATATTCATTCATCTTTAACATTTTACCATTATTCACCATTCTGTTATTATTGATGAGCTTTGGATCTCATTACCACACTCTAAACACAAATCCCTATTTGCTTAATAAATATATACTTGCCTAATTTTACAGACATGACAAAAGGGAAAAAATGAAAAAAGAAGAATTAAGACATGATCCGATTCGTGAAAATATAGTTAAAGGTGTACAATACTTTTCAGAAAATACCAGTACTGTACTTCAAATTTTAGCAGTAGTTGTTCTTGCTGTTGGCGGATTAAGCTATTATAACCACACTGGCAATATAAAAATGGAAAGCGCTTCCCATTTAGCCGGAAGAGCTCAAAATATCTTTATTAATGGAAATTTAGATGAAGCTATTGTAAAATTTGAGAGAGTATTGGCAGATTACCCCAACACACCTGGAGCTGCTCAATCGTTAGTATATTTACTGAATGATGCCATGACAAAAAATGATATTGAAGAAGCAAAAAGATTTTTAAATGAAAATGATGGTTCTATTAATGATCCTCATGTTTTAGCTGCTATATATAAACTTCAGGGAGATATCTCACTTACTGAAGCTGACTTTTCTACTGCATTAAAATATTTCCAGAAAGCTGAAAATATTGCTGAAGGGAATCCAGTTCAGGCCGGATTTCAGCTTGACATTGCTGCTACATTATTGGCACAGAATAATTATGAAAACGCCCTAACAACATTAGAAGAAATAATTGATAATGAAGATGTTGGGTTTAATGAAAAAAATATTGCTGAAGAACTGATAGCTTACACGAAGCAAAAAATGGGGATATAATTCTTGTAAAAAACAAGAATATTGCCATAAATTTTAAGTAGCGGAAAGTGGGGCATGAACCCACTTTCTCTTTTTATAGACAAATCAAAGCTAAAATTAAGACAGAGGTATATATTGATTAATAAGGATATTATTGAAGCCTTTTCCATGCTGGCGAAGGAAAAAAATATTGATCGTACCAATTTAAGTACGATTATTGAAGATATCTTCATGGCTCTTATCCATAAAAAATATGGTGAGGAAAGAGAAAATTTCAGCGTAATTGTAAACATGGAAAAAGGTGAAATTGAAATTTACCAGGAAATGACCGTTGTAAACACCGTAATGGATCCGGTAATAGAAATCCATATTGATGAAGCAATTAAAGAGTATGATGATCTTGAAGTTGGAGACGCTTATGTAAATATTTTAAGTCCTGAGAGTTTCGGCAGACGATTAATTAATACTGCTAAGCAATATATGGTACAAAAAATTAGAGATATTGAGCGGCAAACTGTCTTTGATGAATTCTCAAGTAAAATTGGTGAAATTGTTGTTGGTAATGTGCATCAAATACAGCGTGACCAGATTTTTGTACATGCTGCAAATGGTGCGGAATTCATTATGCCTAAAAATGAGCAACTTCCAAATGACCGATTTCGCAGGGGAGAAACTATTCGGGGGATTATTACCAATGTTGAAATATCCAGCAGAGGACCTGAAATTATCATTTCCCGAAGTGATGACTTTTTCTTAAAACGATTATTTGAAAAAGAGATTCCTGAAATTGAGGATGAAATTATAGAAGTAAAAGCTGTGAAGCGTGCTCCTGGAGATAGAAGTAAAATTGTGGTGTACTCTTCTGACCGCCGTGTAGATGCTGTCGGTGCGTGTGTTGGAATGCGGGGAAGCAGAATTCAGTCCATTGTACGAGAATTAAATGGTGAAAAAATTGATATTATTAATTGGAGCGATAAACCAGAAATTCTTATTTCCCGAGCTTTAGCGCCTGCAAAGCCTATTAATCTTTATATTGATGAAGAAAGACCTTATGTGGTTGCCGTGTTTGAAGATGAAGAATTGCCTATCGCCATCGGCAGAAATGGCCAAAATATAAAATTGGCTTCCAGTGTCACCGAATATACAATTGATGCAGTTAAAAAATCTGAGTATGAAGGCGAACAGGAAGAGGCTCTTTATCTGGATGAGATTGAGGGAATTGCAAAAAACCATATTGAAGTATTGGCTAAAAGTGAAATATATACCAGCGAAGACTTTCTTAGTACAACGAAGGCAGATATATTAACGCTGAAAGGATTTGGAGAAAAAACTGTGGATAAGATTACAGCAATAATTTTAGAAGCTGTAGCAAATCATGAGGCAAAAAGTGTTGAGAAAGAAGAGGGGAAAACAGAGGTATCTGACTCAGAAGAATCGATATTAGAGGAGGTTAATAACGATTAATTATGCCTGAGGTTGCTAAGAAAAAACGGATTTTTCAAATTGCAAAAGAGCTGAATATTTCCCATTTGGAAATAATCCAGTTTCTAAAAAATCATGGTACTGAAGTCGATAGCCATATGGCTCCCGTAACACCTGAAACATACGATGAAATTTTGCTTGAATTTTCTAAAGATAAACTGCAAATTGAGCGCCATCGAAAAGAACAGGCACGAAAGGTAGTTGTATCAAAAATTCATAAAAAAGAAATTGAAGATCCAGCATCCGCCGGTACTCTTGCTAAGCCACCTGTTCGAAAACTGAAAACCTCACTTAATGAAGAAAAATTGGCATTATCCGCTAAATTGAAAGATGCCTCAGATAAACTTACAAAAGAAAAGAAGGCTGTTGCCGATAAAGAAAAAGCTGAAGCAAAAATAAAAACTGTAAAGCCTGAAATAAATGGTTCTACCGATGCAAAGACGAAATTAGATACAGCTAAATCAGAAAAAAACGACAATGATACTATTAAGTTGACCAGAGTATCTGCAACCGAACATGCTCCTCCTCCACACAGAAAATTGAAGAAAATCAGCATCCAGGATATAGCTGATAAAATAAATCAAACCAAAAGGCGTTCTCCAAAAGGGAAAGGTGATGCAAGTAAACCGCAAATAAAGCAGCCATTACCCCAATTTGGAAAAAGTGTTTCAAAAAAGAAAAGTAAGAAAAAAGAAAAAAATATTGATGTTGAAACTTCTGATATTGTAAAATCCATAAAGGTACCTGAATTTACTACGGTTGACGAACTGGCACAATCCATGGATGTAACGGTTCAAGAAGTGATAATGGCCTGTATGGGGCTGGGGCTGATGGTGACCATTAATCAGCGAATGGATATGGATAATATCATCATGATTGCAGATGAATTTGGGTTTGATGTAGAAACGGTTACTGAATTTGAAGAAGAGAAAACCAGTCATGAAGAAGATACTGAAGAAGATATCAAGAATGCTATGGAGCGTGCTCCTGTTGTAACAATAATGGGGCATGTTGATCATGGAAAAACATCACTTTTAGATTTTATTAGAGATGCCAATGTAGTTGCTGGAGAATCTGGTGGAATCACCCAGCATATTGGTGCGTATGAGGTAATATTAGATAGTGGGAAAAAAATAACATTTTTGGATACTCCCGGACATGCTGCTTTTACTGCCATGCGGGCGAGAGGGGCTCAAGTTACTGATTTGGTAATTGTAATAATTGCTGCTGACGATGATGTTATGCCGCAAACTAAAGAAGCTATTGATCATGCAAAGGCGGCAGAAGTTCCTATTATTATTGCAATCAATAAAATTGATGTGCCAAATGCAAATCCTGATAAAATCCGCAAATCTTTAGGTGAACTTAATATTTTAGTTGAAGAATGGGGTGGTAAATATCAATGTCAGGAGATATCTGCTAAAAATGGACAAGGCGTTGAAGAATTATTAGATAAAATATTACTTGAAGCAGAAGTATTAGAACTGAAAGCGAATCAGAAAACTGAAGCAAAAGGGATCGTGATTGAATCTCGCCTTGATAAAGGGCTTGGGGCAGTTGCCACTGTCTTAATTAATAAAGGGACTCTTTTCAAAGGCGATGGATTTGTTTGCGGCAATCAATTTGGAAAAGTGCGGGCATTGATGAATGAGCGAAGTCAAAAACTGACACAAGCTTATCCCTCGGATCCTGTACAAATATTAGGATTTGATGAAGTGCCTAAAGCCGGAGATACTTTCACCGTATTTAAAGATGAACGAGAAGCTAAAAGAATAGCAACTGAACGGGCACAGCTAACCCGAGAGGCTGAACATCGCCGATTTAGAAAAATAACCCTTGACCAAATCGGTAAAAAGATATCAAGTGGTGAAGTCCGAGAATTGGATATTATTATCAAAGGTGATGTTGATGGATCAATTGAGGCAGTTAGCGGTTCTCTAATGGAACTTTCAACGGATGAAGTGTCCGTAAAAATTCTTCATCGTTCTGTTGGTATGATTACGGAAAGCGATGTTTCACTTGCTGCGGCATCCAGTGCTATTATTATTGCATTTAATGTAAAATCATCTCCCGAAGCGAAAACGATGGCTAAATCTATTGGCGTGGAAATTCGTAATTATTCAATTATTTATGAAGCTATCCAGGAAGTCAAGCTTGCCTTAGAAGGCCTGCTAGAACCGGAAGAAGTTGAAAAAGCTCTGGGATATGCTGATGTGCGTGAGAAATTTAAAATACCAAAACTTGGTGTTATTGCAGGCTGTTACATAAAAGAAGGAAGAGTTGTTAGAAATGCATTATTACGTGTGAAGCGGGATGGGGAAGTACTTCACACCGGAAAATTAACCTCCCTCAAAAGGTTTAAAGAGGATGTGGCAGATGTAACTGAGGGGTACGAATGCGGTATTGGAGTAGAAGGTTTTAAAGATTTCAATGAGGGTGATGTTATTGAAGTTTATGAAATTAAAGAAATAAAACGGAGTTTAGCATAAATACATCTTCTCACAAACCGTATAAAAGACACGAAAGAGTTGGGGATGAGATCAGACAAATTCTTGCAAATTGTTTTATATCTGAAATATTTATCCCGGAAGCAGGACTTCTAACAGTTACAAAAGTGAATGTAACTGAAGATCTCAAAATAGCAAAAATCTACTTAAGCTTTCTGGAAAATAAACTACCAGTTGAAGATGTAATAAATATATTTATATCTAAACATAATCTGATTCGTTTTCACCTTGGGAATAAACTCACATTGAAATTTATTCCCAAGCTAAGATTTTATTATGATGATTCAATTGAACACGCTCAGCATATAGACAGCCTATTACAAAAGATTCGTAAAAATGATTGATGCTATAATACCCGTTTGGAAACCAGTTGACTGGACATCTTTTGATGTGGTAAAAAAAATAAGAGGTCAAATTAAGCCTGCTAAAGTAGGTCATGCTGGAACTTTAGATCCATTTGCCGAAGGCGTGCTGATGCTATGTACTGGGAAATATACCAAAATAGTTGAAACATTCATGGATAAAGAAAAAGAGTATCTTGCTGAAATTAAATTAGGTGTAGAAACAGAAACGCTTGATCCCACAGGAAAAATAGTAAAAACAGCCGATGTTCCACTTCTTACTGAAAAAGTAATTAATGATGTATTGAATAAATTTATTGGTGAAATTAGACAGGAACCACCTATGTTTTCAGCACTTAAGGTAAATGGGCAGCCTCTTTATAAATATGCTCGAAAAGGTATTGATATACCACGTGAAAAGAGAACAGTTAATATATATGATATAACTTTAATTCAATTCTCGCAGGATACTATTACCTTAAAAGTAACCTGTGGTAGAGGTACTTATATTCGTTCTTTGGCTAAAGATATTGCTGATGAATTAAACACAGTTGGACATCTTGTAAAATTGGTACGAACGCGCATTGGTGAATTTGATGAAAATAATTGTATTGAATTAAAGGACTTTCCGGAATGGTTATCTGCAAGAACCTAAATACAATACCTCATTTAGATAAATCAGTTTTGACTATTGGATCTTTCGATGGAATGCATCGAGGTCATATGGAGATTATAAAAAATGTTAAATTGAAAGCTGACAGAAAAAATATCCCCTCCGTGGTTATAACTTTTGATCCCCACCCAAAAAGTATTTTACAATCGAATGTGCAGAAAAATTGGAGCATATTAACAAATACTGATAAAAAGCTTGAATTATTAGAACAAAGTGGGATAGACTATGTATTGTTGGTTCCCTTTGATTTAGAGTTTGCAAAAATAACAGCCAAAGATTTTATGGATAGTTTTATTATTGAGTATTTTAATCCCGAAGATATTGTTATTGGATATGATCATCATTTCGGTAATAAACGCGAGGGTAATGCAGAATTCCTGAAAAAGCAGAGTGAAAAATATAATTTCAATGTGCATGTAATAGAACCCTTAACAATTGACGATATTTCTGTGAGTAGCACTCAAATAAGAGAGCATATCCAGAATTGTGATATTAAAGCCGCAAATAATTATCTTGGATGGGAGTATGAAATATCCGGTGTTGTGGTGAAGGGTGAGGGGATAGGGAAAGGATTAGAATTCCCAACAGCTAATATTCAACCTGAAATCCAAAATCAACTTATTCCGGGACAGGGAGCCTATTGTGTTGATGCTGTTGTGGGCAATAAGACGTATCCTGGTATGTGTAATATAGGGAATCGACCCACATTTTACGATGGTGGAGAAAATGTTATCGAGGTTCATTTGATAACCGAAGATGCATTGTCTTTATTGGATGAGAAAATTAAGGTAACTTTCAAAATATTTATTAGAAAAGAAAAAAAATATGGCAATAAGACAGAATTAGTGAGACAACTCGAATTAGATCGTCAAATTTGTCTATCATATTAGTAACATAAATACATAGGGAGTAATATGTCAGTAACAAAAGAAAAAATAGAAGAATTAACCAAAGAATTTGGTGAAAATGAAAATAATTCTGGTGCTACGGAAACTCAAATAGCGATTTTTACAGAAAGAATAAGAAATATTACAAGCCATTTGAAGCAAAACAAAAAAGATCATAGTGGTCGTCGTGGTTTGGTCATTTTAGTTTCAAAACGCAGACGGTTATTAGATTATTTGCGTAAAAATAATGTTGATGGTTATAAGAATATATTAGAAAAATTAAAAATAAGAAAATAAAAAAAAGGAAAATAATGATAAAGAAAAGTATTGAAATATCGGGTCAGACACTGACTATTGAAACAGGGCGTATGGCAAAACAAGCCAGCGGGTCTGTATTAGTAACTTATGGTGAAACGGTTGTACTGGTTGCAAGCACTGCAAATAAGGGAATTGAATCCGACAGAGGCTTCTTTCCACTTACAATTGATTACCGTGAAAAATTTTACGCATCTGGTAAAATCCCTGGCGGCTTTTTCAAGCGTGAAGCCAGACCATCAGAAAAGGAAATTATTGGATGCAGGTTAACAGACCGCCCATTAAGACCATTATTCCCCAAAGGGTTTTATAATGAAACACAGGTATTTATAAGTGTTTTATCCTTTGATGGTGAAAATAATGGAGATATTTTAGGCACAATTGGAGCCTCTGCTAGTTTAGCAATCTCTGATATTCCATGGGATGGTCCTGTAGCTTCAATAAAAGTAGGAAGAGTAAATGGTGAACTCAAAATTAACCCAACCAACACTGAAATGGAAGAAAGTGATTTATCCATTATTATCTCTGGAACTAAAGATTCTATTGTGATGGTGGAAGGGGAAGCTAATTTTATTAGTGAGGAGGACTTTCTTGCTGTAATCGAGTTTGGCCATGAAGCAATTAAAGATATAGTTAAATTACAGGAAGAATTGGTTGCCGAATGTGGTAAAGCCAAACGGGAGATACCTGAGATAGAAGTGAATCAAGCCCTTAATGATGCAGTAGATAAGCTTATTGAAGGAAAAATAAGTGATTTAAATGCGCCTCGAGAAAAAGCAGAAAGATATGATGGTATCCGTGATTTTAAACAATTGATTGTTAATGAATTATCAGAAGAATTCCCAGATGATGAATCTGCAATAAAAAGTTATATCGAAGATAAAATCAGTCTTGATCTGCGGGACATGACCCTGAAAGGAACTCGTGCAGATGGACGGGATTATAAAACAGTTAGAGATATTGCAATCGAAACATCTGTTTTACCCAGAACTCACGGATCTTCTCTCTTTACCAGAGGAGAAACTCAAGCATTGGTTATTGCAACTCTAGGGTCAAAACGAGATGAGCAAATGTTGGATAATATAGAAGGATTCACTTACAAAAAACATATGCTTCATTATAATTTCCCGCCATTTAGTGTGGGTGAGGCACGGCCCAAATTCAGTGTAAGTCGAAGAGAAATCGGACATGGAAATCTAGCTGAAAGAGCAATAAAACCATCACTGCCCGATTTTGAAGAGTTTCCGTACACCATTCGATTGGTATCAGAAATTCTTGAATCAAATGGTTCTTCTTCCATGGCTACTGTTTGTGGCGCTTCTCTCAGTCTAATGGATGCTGGTGTGCCCGTAAAAACACCAATAGCTGGAGTTGCTATGGGATTGATTATGGAAGATAAGGATAACTATGCCATTTTAACGGATATATTGGGTACGGAAGACCATTTAGGTGATATGGATTTTAAAATAGCAGGATCACGAGATGGAATTACTGCAATCCAAATGGATCTTAAAATAGATGGACTTCCCATTGATCTTATGCGGGAAGCATTACAGCAAGCCAAAGAAGGTAGAATCCATATTTTGGATGTGATGAAAGAAGAGCTTGAAGTACACCGTGACAGACTATCTATCCATGCTCCTAAAATTGGACAATCATCTATACCGGTAGATAGAATCGGAGATTTTATTGGTCCTGGCGGTAAAAACATAAAAGCCATAAGCGCAGAATATGAATGCGAGATCAGCGTTGAAGATGATGGCATGTGTGTTGTCATGGGACAAGACCAAGATTATATCGATACGGTAGTTCGCATCTTGGATTCATATAATCTTATACCCGTTCCTGGGGAAGTTTATGATGCTGAAGTTGTTCGCATCATGGATTTCGGTGCATTTGTTAAAATTGCACCAGGGAAAGAGGGCTTAGTTCACATTTCTGCATTGAATTGGGAACATGTTAAAAAGGTTGAAGATGTGGTTAAAATTGGTGATCAGGTTAAAGTAAAACTCATCAAAATTGATGACCTTAAACGTTTGGACTTCAGCATGAAGGCTCTCATTGAAAAGCCTGACAACTATTCACCTCCTGAGAAAAGGAAGAAGTTCCAAAAAGGATAATACCAGCATATAGTCCCTTTACATAGGTAAATTGCTCATGGTAATAGGTGTACCAAAAGAGATAAAAAATAACGAGAGCAGAGTTTCCATTATTCCATTTGGAGTCGAAGATCTTAAAAAGGCAGGTCACTCAATACTCGTACAGTCCCAGGCAGGCTCTGGCAGCGGTTTCAGTGATGAAATCTATGCACAGGCCGGTGCCGAAATAATTAAATCTCCCGCTGAAATATTTCAAAAAGCTGATTTAATCATAAAAGTGAAAGAACCCCAACCAGATGAGTATGGGATGATTTGTGAAGATCAAATTGTATTTACCTATTTCCATTTTGCCGCCAATGAATCTTTAACCACCGGGATGATTAATTCTAAATCCATTGCCATTGCCTACGAAACAGTACAAAACAATGATGGGGAATTGCCGTTGCTAACCCCTATGAGTGAAGTGGCGGGACGAATGGCGGTTCAAAATGGGGCAAAATGTTTAGAAGGAAATATGGGGGGCATAGGCAAACTCCTGAGCGGGGTGCCTGGAGTAGAGCCTGCAACTGTCACTATTTTGGGTGGTGGCGTTGTAGGGATGAACGCTGCTAAATTAGCAGCTGGACTTGGCGCCAAGGTTTATATTTTGGATATTAATGCATCTCGACTTAAGTATTTGGATGACATTATGCCGCCTAATGTTTTTACTCTGTATTCAAATCATCATACAATAATTGATATGTTGCCTAAAACTGATTTACTTATTGGTAGTGTACTTGTAGTGGGAGCGAAGGCTCCAAATTTAGTGACAAGAAAAATGTTGTCTCTCATGCAAAAAGGGTCTGTAATAATTGATGTTGCAGTTGATCAAGGTGGATGCGTTGAAACCTGTAAACCTACTACACATGCTGATCCAACTTATGAGATTGATGGTATTATACATTATTGTGTAGCAAATATGCCCGGAGCAGTACCGTTTACTTCTACTATTGCTTTGGCAAATACTACCTACCCATACATTAAACTTCTTGCAAATAAAGGGTATAAAACAGCTTTTAAAAGTAATCCTTCATTATTAAAAGGATTGAATATTTTTAAAGGATCGGTAACGCATGAGGGTGTTGCCGATGCATTTGATATGCCGTTTACACCTCCGCATGATGTGTTTGCATAAGCATTCATATCCCTTAATATTCACTTACCATAGTATAGCGTCTGGGTTTCATGTTGGATTGAATATTATTCATCCAGATAAATTCAGAAAACATGTTCAATATATTGCCAATATTAACCAATCCACTCAAAAGGATAAACATATTTCCATAGCGTTTGATGATGGTTACGAATCTGTCTATGCAAACGCCTTTCCCATTATGGAAGAATATAGCCTTAAAGGCATAGTTTTCCCCATAAGCGGATATATTGGCAAGACTAATGATTGGGATGTTACTTTTGGTGTAAATAAAACAATGCATTTAACTAAATCTCAGTTGCTCACCCTGTCAGAACATGGCTGGGAAATTGGCAGCCACTCACATTTACATCGATCATTTAAATGGATGAGCAATGATGAAATTAAAAATGATGTTGTAACTTCAAAGCGTATAATAGAAAATATTACAGGGAAGGAAGTAACTTCCTTCTGCCTTCCCTTTGGTGATTATACGAGAAAAGCAATAGAAATTATTGAAGAGGCAGGATTTATTAATTTATTTATGCAGCTACCTTTACTAAAAAAGGCCGTAAAGTTTAGTAAAATTCAATTGCAATATTGTAGAAGTATATATTCTACTGATAGCGTTAAAACCCTTCAAAATAAATATCAAAATATTAATAGCGAGCACTTAAAGGAGAACTTTATACACTCATTTTCAACTGCAACAGTACTAGTGAAAGAAATGCTTTGATTGTGGCCTATTAATGAATTAAGTTAAAGCACTACATTAAACATAAAATTCAAATTAGAGATTATGGAAGCAAGAGATATAAAAAAATTATACTATTCAATCAGTGAAGTGAGTGAGATAACCGGATTAAAACAATATGTACTGCGATATTGGGAAACTGAATTTTCTCAATTGAAACCGGGAAAAAATAGAGCTGGAAATAGAATTTATCGCTCACATGACGTTGACACAATAATGGAAATTAAATCACTTTTATATAATCGTAAATTTACCATTAAAGGAGCAATTCAACATTTAAAGTATCCTTCTGAAAAGTCAAGTCAACTTATTGAAAAAAAGAATATTTTAAAACTGAGTAATAGCATTGATATTCAAACGCTTAAAGATTTAAAACAGGGTTTGGATGATCTTATTAAACTCGTCGAACAATTTAAAGATTAATAATTATTTCTTATAAATTAATGTCTATTGCTCTCAAAAAAGACATTAATTTCACTCACCCTGAAAAAAATAAATAATTAACAAATCGGGACGTGGCGCAGTCCGGTAGCGCACTTGACTGGGGGTCAAGGGGCCGGAGGTTCAAATCCTCTCGTTCCGACGATATGATAAACTCTATTTTCAGCTTGAAATAGAGTTTTTTTACAATAATCCTGAGAACAAAAATATCCTTCAAAAATTCTTCTATGAATCTTGCTATCATTATTCCGACCTATAATCCTCCCGATACATTTTCTTCTCTTTTAAAATCTATCCGTAAAATCACCTCTAAGCCTATAATCATTATTGATGATGGTTCTACACCAAAGATTAACATGGACTATTCTGGCGTTGTTGTATTAAGAAATAGGCATAATCAGGGGAAGGGATATACACTGATAAAAGGATTTCAATATGCAGAAAATGAAGGATTTACACATGCCATTACAATTGATGCAGACTACCAGCATGATCCAGAGTTAATCAATTCATTTTTAGAATATGATGAAAATATAAACCTTGTTTTAGGTACCCGGAATTTTACAGAGGATATGCCAATTCACCGTAGAATTTCAAATAAATTAACTTCCTATATTATTTCATTATTATGTGGAAAGACAGTTTTAGATTCTCAATGTGGTTACCGTCGGTATAAATTAAAAGATGTCTGCTCAGAATCCTTTCATGAAAAAGGGTTTCAGTTTGAGTCTGAAGTATTAATCAAATTATTACGAAATAATTGTACACATGCCAATTTAGAGATACCTACTATTTATAGTCACGAAAATAGCTCCATTAACAATTTTAGTGATACTTTCAAATTTATCCGTTTAATTTTAAGAAATATAATTAGAGATTAATCCTAATATTTCTACTTATTAGATCAAAAATATTTAACTAAAATATACAATATTTACATGTTTACAATTTTGAGAAAGTTGTATGATTGGGTTCTTCATTGGGCAAAAACACCCTATGGACCCATTGCTCTTTTTGTATTATCATTTTCTGAAGCCTCATTTTTCCCCATACCTCCTGATGTACTATTAATTGCATTAGCGCTGGGAAGCCGAAAACAATCATTTAAATTTGCTTTGATATGCAGTATTGCTAGCATAATGGGCGCCATGGGAGGTTACGGTATTGGGTATTTTCTATGGTGGAATGGAGATGGATATAATGAGATTGCTCATTTCTTCTTTAATCATGTTCCAGGTTTTAATGAGAGTGTTTTTCTTGATATACAGAAGCAATATGACCATTACGGTTTTATTATAACTTTTACAGCGGGATTCACTCCAATTCCCTTTAAAGTTTTCACTATTAGTGCGGGCGCTTTCAATATTTCTTTTCCCCTATTTTTAATCGCTTCAACAATTAGCAGATCAGCACGATTTTTCCTCGTATCATTTTTAATAGTTAAGTATGGCGAAAAAGTGGAAGGTTTTATTAATCGATATTTTAATCTCCTTACGGTTGCATTTGCTATAATTTTAATTGGCAGCTATGTGTTAATTAAATTTGTATTAGTTCATTAATGCTACATAAGTCTGCTGTCTATTTTAGGTATAAAATAATGAAACATTTTCGTTTAGAAAGTGTCCAACACGCATGAGAAAACTCAGCACAGCGGGCAAATGGTTTTTGCGGTTATTTTTACTGTTATCATCCTTTATTATCATAATGGGATTTATCTTTTTATACAGACCCCAATACTTTATTGATGATATTGAATTAATTATTAAAAATATGCTTCCAAATTCTCTGGGAGGAGATTTAAATATTGGCAATATAAATGGCAATTTTGTTACTGGATTCAAGGTGAGTGATTTTAATTATACTAAAGACAGTACTATTGTATTTTCCGCAAAGGAAATTTATATTGATCCTGATTTATCACGGATTGCCTTTGGTACAATTGCATTGTCAGAATTAATTCTCAAGTCATCATATTATAATTATGAAAAGTTTATGGCAGGGAAAGTGAAGGAAAG
>DTTG01000033.1 GCA_012964845.1 Fidelibacterota bacterium | reverse complement strand
AATGGGAGAGTTTACAAAAGAGTTCACCAGTGATAATTTTGATGCAGAGGTAATTAAATCCGATAAGCCTGTTCTGGTTGATTTTTGGGCAGAATGGTGTGGACCCTGCAGACAAATTGGTCCTACTGTAGATGAAGTAGCAACAGAATACCAGGGTAAAGCAATTATTGGCAAGGTTAATATAGATCACCATCCAAGCATTGCATCGGATTATGGGATTCGAAGTATCCCCAGTTTATTGGTGTTTTCTGATGGAAAAGTGCAGCAGCAGATTGTTGGGGCTGTGGGAAAAGGAGAGCTAATGGAAGCTCTTGATAAATTATTATAAAAATAAAACAAAGTGACAAAAAAAATACAAAAGGTAATCATTATTGGTTCAGGTCCTGCGGGATTGACAGCTGCCATTTATGCTGCCCGGGCAAATTTAAATCCCCTGGTTTTTGAGGGACTTCAGCCCGGTGGGCAATTGACTATTACAACAGATGTTGAAAATTATCCCGGGTTTCCCGATGGTATTATGGGACCAGAAATGATGGATCTATTTCGCAAACAGGCACAGAGATTCGAGGCAGAAACCTTTTTTCTCACAGTAGATAAGGTTGATCTCATTGAAAGACCCTTTAAGGTTTTTGTTGGTGAAGAAATTTACTTAACAGAAACTATTATTATTTCTACGGGAGCATCTGCTCAGTTATTGGGTCTAGAATCTGAATCAAAACTAATGGGATATGGTGTTTCAGCCTGCGCAACTTGTGATGGATTCTTTTTTAAGGAAAAGAAAGTTCTCATCGTGGGAGGTGGTGATTCAGCTATGGAAGAAGCCATCTTTTTAACCAAGTTTGCATCCAGTGTATCCATTGTTCATCGAAGAGATGAGTTTCGTGCATCCAAAATAATGCAGGAACGCGCGCTAAATAATCCAAAAATCGATGTTATTTGGAACTCCACAATTGAAAGCATGGTAGGAGATCCTCAAAATGGTGGTCTTACAGGAGTTGTTCTAAAAGACACTCTCTCTGGAGAAACATCAGAATTGGAGTGTGACGGCGTATTTATTGCAATTGGTCATACACCAAATTCTGATTTATTCCGCGGAAAGTTAGACCTGGACGAAAAGGGATATATTTTAACCGGTGCGGATAATACCCACACATCTGTGGATGGTGTTTTTGCATCTGGAGATATTCAGGATACCGTATATCGTCAGGCAGTTACGGCTGCCGGGTCAGGATGTATGGCTGCATTAGATGCGGAACATTTTCTGGAGAATAATCCCCTAGATTAGATTACCTTTTGTCTTAGTTAATAAGGCAAAATGAAAAAATATCATAATTTTAAAACCCTCCATATATTTAATGGAGAGGCAAAAAACAAATCTAATTTACAACTGATATTTGGTCAGGAGACCATGTCCAGATACTCCCTGTCAGATACAATTTACACCAAATTCATAGTGTTGAAAAATTATGCATTTTCAAAAAATGTGACAAATTCATATAGTTGGTCAAAGGAAAGAATGGCATGAAAGACGTTCTAATTATTGATTGTGGACCCAGCCTTTCGGATGTATCAAAGCATTATGGTGTTGCCCCGGAATGGATTATGGAATCCCTGAAAAATAAAGGATGCAATTTTACCTGGGTGAAACCTTATGTTGGAGATAAAATTCAATCAAATAATGCTGATGCCTGGATAATTACGGGATCACCCTGTTCTGTTTATAATTGTGAGGCTTGGATGGTGAACTTAGAAGAGGAAATGAAGAATATACAGTCTTCTCAAATACCGGTTTTAGGCATTTGCTTTGGGCATCAACTCATTGCTAAATGTTTTGGTGGGACGGTTGAATTGAATCCGCAAGGTTGGGAATTAGGTGCCTATCCCGTACAATTTACTGCAGCTGGGAAAAAGTCTCAATTATTTTCAGGTATGGAAGAAAATGCCATCGTATATGAATCCCACCAAGATAGTGTCACCGTTCTGCCGGAAAATGCAATTGAGTTAGCCAGAAACAATAAGGGTAATCAAGCCTTTATGATCCATGATAATTTTTATGGGGTACAGTTTCATCCTGAATTTTCATGGGAAGTTATAAAAATGTATGTATTCATAAGAAGTGCAATGGGGGTGAAAGTTGATGACCCCTCTGTTCCTGAATCAACTCAGGGTGAGCTTGTTTTATTTAATTTTATTGATTTAATTTAATATTTAGAAAGGAGATTTTATGCCAATTCCATTATATAGTATCAAGGATTTATTCGTATCTAAAGGTGGAGAAGATAAATTGATGATTAAGCAGTTTGATATCCATAGAGGCGCTTGCTACGTTTTTGACGGTCCCATGGGTAGTGGAAAAACTACTTTTATGGATGTATTATACAATCGTCGAAAAACACCACGAGGAGAAGTAAAGTTTGAAGAGAGGGATATTCATAAATATTCTAATCGGGAATATCAGGATCAAATTGCCATTGTACCGCAGGAGTTTAAACCGCCATGGGGGACTGTGCGAAATTACATGACCAAAACCATTGGGAAATTCAGCCATAATCGTAATCCTAAAAAGCGCATGGATGAGATAAGCCGGAAAATGAATCTCACATCTATTTTAAATAGAAAAATGAAATCATTGACTCCTGGGGAACTACGATGGGTGATATTAGCCACAATGATTGGTGCAGACAGTAAGGTATTATTTATTGATGAAATTGAATTGCATTTAGGGAAAAAAGATCAAAAGACATTGCTTTCAATCCTCCATCGAAAAATTAATTATGATGGGGTTACTTTAATTACATCTACCCAGAATAAAGAGATATTATCCCGAATTGCATCTGTAACTATTACCTTAGAAAATGGAAGAATTACCAGCGTAAGGTCTTCAGGTAAGAAGAATGAAAGATATCGTAATAACAGGGGTAAGAAACGGTAATATAAAGTATAACATTAAGTATATTGTACTTTGCGTATGGCAAGTTTCCAGTTAGATAAAAGCTCTGTACGCTTGTCATCTGACATTGTGGGAATAAATATTTGATCCGTTTCACGCACTGCTTTTAATTCAGCAGGATTCTTCCAGAATCCCACACCCAGTCCGGCTAACATACCAGCTCCCAGGGCTGTACTTTCAATATTTTTTGGTCTATCAATCTTGATCTGAAGTATATCCGCTTGAAATTGCATAAGGAAATTATTAGCTACGGCACCTCCATCCACCTGAAGAACAGAAATGTCACCGTCTAAATCTTTTGAGATGGAAACCAGTAAATCATTCACTTGAAAAGCAATTCCTTCCAAAGCGGCTCTCACAATATGGTTCCGATTTACACCTCGTGAAAGGCCAGTAATAATTCCCCTGGCATTCATATCCCAATAGGGAGCACCCAGTCCTGTGAAGGCAGGTACGATAATGACACCGTTGCTATCCTCAACTGCCAATGCCATTTTTTCCGACTCTGATGCATGAGACAATATTTGTAATTCGTCTCTCAGCCATTGGATTACAGCTCCTCCAATAAACACAGATCCTTCTAAGGCATAAATGGG
>DTTG01000032.1 GCA_012964845.1 Fidelibacterota bacterium | reverse complement strand
CCTTCTGTATAAGCAGGGCTATCTTCAAATGGAGTCAACACCGTCAGAGTATCTCTTCTGAGACCAATCTGAATTCCAACTCCACCATATTTTCCTGTTCTCAGCATATCCAGCCTATCTTTACTGCTTCCACTGAGGAATCGGGTATAGGGGTCCAAAGGCTTCATCATCCCCTTAATACCAGCTTTGATGATTTCAGATTCATTTATGGAATCTACATAACTTGCCCGAACCCTATAAAAGGCTGTTTCCAGCATATCCAGATAATCCTGGGTATTTTGGTCATTACTAAATTCTAATTTATTAGTCTTTTTGGATGTTAATGGTTTCGACTCTTTCTTTTTGTTCTGTCCAATAACAGGAATTATAAAAATAAGTGTAAATATGAACCATTTTATCAGTTGCTGCATACCAATTCCCCTTTAAATCTTTTCATTATTAATTGGTTAATTTCTTTAAATACATTTTCTTGTGATTGCTCCCCGTTTATTAGGATACATCGGCTTTGATTTTGTTCCATAATTTGATGATACCCCTGGCGAATTTTTTGGAAAAAATCAATGCCTGCAGATTCCATTCGATCGGGTGCTTCAGCCTTCATTCTTTCAGAAGCTTTCTCAGGGTCAATATCCAATATAAAGGTTATATCGGGAGTCAGCCCTTCAGTGGCAATATTGTTTATCATCTCTAAATTTTTAATATTCAATCCCCTGCCATAGCCTTGATAGGCAATAGTGCTATCTGTAAATCTATCGCAAATCACACATTCACCTTTTGCAATGGCTGGCTTTATTTGTTCAACGGTCAATTGTGCCCGTGCTGCTGCAAATAATAGGCTTTCAGCATTGGAGTATAATTCTATATTATCTTTATCTAAAAGGATTTCCCGTATTTTTTCCGAAAGGCCAGTTCCACCAGGTTCTCTAAAAGTTTGATAAGTAATCCCCATTTTTTCAAATTCTGCTTCCAGTAATTGAATCTGGGTGGATTTTCCCGAGCCATCGATCCCCTCAAATGTAATCAGTTTTCCAACTAACATTAATCCAGAGCGTATCCTTTTTTAGCAACCAAAACTACAAATTCTCCCTTTGGTTTTGAGTTTCCAAAATATTTTTCAGCTTCTTCCACAGTACCTAAAAATGATTCTTCATAAATTTTGGTTAATTCACGACAAACAGAAATAATACGATTTCCCCAATAACTATGTATATCTCTTAGTGTTTTAAGTATTTTATGAGGAGATTCGAAAATTACGACAGTTGCAGGCAAAGATTCTAATAATTCAAAGTGGGTCTTTCTGCCCTTTTTGGGCGGTAAAAATCCTTCAAAATAAAAATGATCTGTGGGAATTCCGGAAACAGAAAGTGCCGCAGTAACTGCTGAGGGACCAGGGATAGTTATTACTTTAATCCCCTCTTTTTTTGCCAGATTCACTACCCTATATCCCGGGTCACTAATGCAGGGTGTTCCTGCATCTGAAATAATTGCAATTGAATCTCCAGAATTTAATTTATTAACTAAATTTTTCGCCTGGTTAATTTCATTATTATCATGGTAGGCAATAAGGGGTGTGCCAATATTATAATGCCCTAATAACTTACGACTGGTACGGGTATCTTCGGCGGCAATGAGGTTCACTGCCTTTAGAGTTGTTTCAGCCCGGAAGGTTAAATCTGACAGATTTCCAATTGGAGTACCAACAACATAAAGTGTTCCAGCCACTTAATTCAAAGTGTCTTTTATTGTAGCATTAATTATCTCTAATGATGTTGTCAAATCTTCCTTGGTGACATTCAAATGAGGCCTAAAACGAATTGCATTATCACCGGATGGTAACATGAGCAACTTATTTTTCATCAGACCTCCAATTACTTTATCTCTTTCAGTTTGGGATGGTAAATCAAATGCTGCAAATAATCCCAATCCCCTTGGATTTGTAACATAGGCAGGGAATTCTTCAGCAAGATTCCCCAATTCACCCAATAGAAAATCTCCCATATTTTTCGCATTCTCAGGTAAATTTTCTTTCTCCATTATTTCCAATATAATATGGAAGCGAACCATATCGGCCAAGTTTCCACCAAAGGTTGAGTTAATCCTGCTGGACTCAGAAAATACATTATTTTCCACTTCTTCAACCCTGGGGCCAGCCAACAAACCACATACTTGAGTTTTCTTGCCAAATGAAATAATATCTGGTTTTACGGAAAAGTGTTGATGTGCCCACCATTTACCGGTAATGCCAATTCCAGTCTGCACTTCATCCATGATGAACAACATCTCATTTTCGTCACAAAGTTGGCGAAGTGCTACAAAAAACTCATCCCGAAAATGGTTATCACCCCCTTCACCTTGAATTGGCTCGATAATTAATGCCGCAACATCATCCTTGTTATTTGCAAGGGCTGTTTTGATCTGGTCAATTGCAATTCTTTCATTTTTTTCAACTTCCTGCAAAACGATATCGGTAATTGGAAATGACAGTTTTGGGATATCAATTCGAGGCCAGTCAAATTTAGGGAAATACATGGTTTTCCTTGGATCCGATGTATTGGTGAGTGAAAGCGTATAACCCGTTCTTCCATGGAATGCCTGCTTGAAATGAATAATTTTACCACCCTTCTCACCTTTGCCTTTTTCCATATTCTTTCTGACTTTCCAATCAAATGCCACTTTCAGGGCATTTTCAACTCCCAAGGCTCCACCTTCTATAAAAAATGCATGGGGAAGGTATTCGGGGATTGCGGTATTAGAAAATTTTTCAACGAATTCTGCGTATTGGACATTATAAATATCAGACAACGTTGGTTTGTAAAGCGCTGCTGCAGTAAGCCGGTCTTTCCCAGCTTGAATATCCGGGTGATTATATCCAACAGCTCCGGATGCAAACATGGAAAACATATCTAGATATTCTGAGCCATCACGCTCATCAACCAACCAGGAACCATGACTTTTTTCCATATCCATCACCGGCTCATAACCATCAGCCAGGATGTGTTTGCCAAGAGTGGCTCTTACATTTTTTGAATCAATTGTCATTCTAACTTTTAACTCCCCTAAATTTCAATATCAAATTTAATACCCTGAGCCAGTGGTAATTCTGTACTCCAATTCATGGTATTGGTTTGTCTTCGCATATAAATCTTCCAGGCATCGGAGCCTGATTCTCTACCCCCACCGGTGTCTTTTTCACCACCAAATGCCCCGCCAATCTCAGCGCCTGATGTGCCTATATTAACATTGGCAATTCCACAATCACTGCCCTCATGAGAAAGAAAAGTTTCTGAATTCATAACATTGGTAGTAAAAATGGAAGAGGAAAGGCCTTGAGGTACTCCATTGTGCAATTGGATGGCCTCTTCTAAATTATCATAAGGAATCAGGTAGAGAATGGGCGCAAAAGTTTCCTCCTGAACAATGTCATAGCTATTTTTGGCTTTTACAATTGTGGGTAATACATAAAATCCTTCGCCCTCAACTACCTCACCACCACATAGAATTTCACCGCCCTCCTGCTTTGCTTTTTCCAAAGCAGCTAAATAATCATCAACAGCACCCTGATCAATAAGCGG
>DTTG01000031.1 GCA_012964845.1 Fidelibacterota bacterium | reverse complement strand
GATTCAACCAGTGTTGCTGAAATGATGGTGCAAGGGAAGGTGAGAAATCTATTTTACTTTATGGAATTACCTTAAATTATGGAAATAGATAACCGGATAAATGCAATAGTGTTTATTAGGATGTTAGCTTAGATCAACTCTTCACACACACCAACCACACACTCCCCCAAAGCCCCCAGATCATAACCACCCTCTAATCCCAAGAGGAGATTGGGCTGTATTTCCAAACAACGCTCAGTCATAATGGTGAAGTCATCTGCCTCTAGGTTAATTCCTGCTAAAGGGTCATTTCGGTGGGCATCAAATCCTGCGCTAATGATTAAGAGATCAGGATGAAAGTTTTGAATAAAGGGAAAAATCTGCTCATTGAATAGTTGCTTATACTCCGTACTTCCAAAACCTGAAGGTACCGGAATATTTAGCACATTATTAAAATCTCCTTTCTCAATCTGAGAGCCTGTACCTGGGTAAAAAGGAAATTGGTGAATAGATATATAGGCAATATCGGGATTTGATTTGACAATATTTTGGGTACCATTTCCATGATGCACATCCCAATCAAAGATAGCCACTTTATTAATGGTAGATTGTTTAAGGGCATAGACAGCTGCCAAGGCGGCATTTGAAAAAAGGCAAAAGCCCATAGCTCGGTCAGCTTCTGCATGATGACCTGGAGGTCGCGAGAGTACCAAGGCAGAATTGCCAGCCAAAACTTCATCAACTCCGTCCATCCAGGCACCAGCTGATTTCAGGGCAATATCATAACTTTCAGGGCAAACAGGGGTATCGGGATCAAGGTAGCCCCCACCCGATTTACAGACTTGCTTGACATTATTGATATGCTCCTTAGAGTGTATCCACTCCAACTCATATTCAGTAGCTGAGCGAGGGGATAGCCAATTTAGTTTATGAGAAAATTCACAGGATTCTAAAGCAGATACACAGGTACGCAAACGGTCGGGTCGCTCAGGGTGCCCCACTCCAGTGTCATGATTTAGAAAATCAGAGTGATATATTACAGAAAGGGAGATATTTAATTTTCTGGAGAAACTGTTTTAAAATAGGATTGCAATTTTGCCAATCCCCTTTTGCTTTTTAACCATTGTTAGATTACCTTCGAGACTTTTTATTTTTAGAATCAGACTTCATTTTTTTTATCGTTTTCTTATCTTTTATTCCTCTTTTATTGAGTTCAAACTGGGATTGCTCCTCTTTCATTTTATGAAAATTATCGTAATAGGACTGATCAATTTCATTTTTTTCAAGGGCCACAAGTACTGCACATTCCGGTTCAATAAGATGAGTACAATCTGAATATTTACAGGAATCTGAAAGCGTGAAAATAATTTCAAAGGTGGATTCCAACGTTTTGAAACTCTCAGCCACACCCAACTCACGCATTCCTGGAGTATCAATAAGTACACCGGAATCTTTTAAAATAAACAATTCACGATGGCTGGTAGTGTGCTGCCCTTTATGAGATTTCTCTCGTAATGACTTGGTGAGCATCACCTTTTCCCCCACCAAATTATTAATAAGGGTGGACTTACCTGCGCCTGAAGCGCCAATAAAACAGTAGGTTTTCCCGTACTCAATCATATTTTGAATAGCAGGAAATCCTTCCATACTTTTATTACTGAGGAGAAAAATGGATATGTCATTAAATCGTTTATCAATTTGTGCCATTCTATCTGCAAGTTCTGATTTTTCTGCAATATCTATCTTAGTGAGAATCACTACTGGTTGAATTTTGGAGGCAAAACAAATGGCAATTAATCTATCCAGGCGATTCAAGTTGAAATCATGAGTAATATCCTGCATAACAAAGGCAACATCCACATTGGTGGCAATGGTTTGTTTTTTACCAAAACGGCCAATGGCTTGACGTTCGATAATAGTTTTCCGGGGTAAAATTTCATGGATGATGGCCTGATCTTTTTCCATGGGTTTAATGGCCACCCAATCTCCTACGGCAGGGTAATCAGACCGGCTTTTTGCTTCATGCCTGAGCTTCCCGGAAATTTGGCCATGGTAAGTCCCCACTTGGGTTTTAACCATATATTTTTTCTTACTCTCACGAATAATGCGACCAATCTCAAAATCGGCTAAATCATGAGATTGAATAAAAGTATCTAATTGGGGATCATACCCCAAATCCTTGAGGATAGAGGATATTAACAAAAATTAAGGCTTAACAGAAACAGGAATTGAGCGAGGTTTTATTTCAGTCCAGAAAAAATAAGCAGTCATTCCCAAAGAAATAAAGAGGTAACTGAAAATCAAATTGAGACTAAAATTTGGAATGAATCCAATACTTTCATTTAGTTTAAAAAACAATACGATGCCAAATACAAACTTTAATCCTTCTAGAATTATCGCTATATTTTTTCCATCCAAAAGGAAAGAATATGATATTACATGGAGAACCAATAGACCTGCTAACAGTAAAATCATGGTTTGAGATAATATAGGTATTTTAAAAAAAATTAGAACCATTAAAGCCGAGGTCATAAATAATTGGAAGTAGGACCAGCCCAGTAACAAATTAGAATTGTTAGTAGAATATTTCTTAAGCGAAGACGGATTTTCAATAGTGATTACCGGAAATTTTTCAGCTACATCTAGAGGACGCCAGCCCGTTGGCATAAACCAGATTCGAATTTTGTCCCAATAACTATTGGCACGGTAGGCATCTTTTGTCAATTGCCAGAGATGCTTAAAATTAATAAAGACGGGGTTCCATGTTTTGACAGGCCGCAAAATTCCATACACGGGCGGAATGGATTTCTCTTCCGGTTGGAAAGTGCCAAAAAGCTTATCCCAGATTATGAAAATTTGGCTATAGTTTTTATCCAAATATTCTGGATTAATAGCATGGTGTACCCGATGATGGGAGGGCGTCACCAATATTTTTTCGAGAATACCCATTTTATCAATCAAGCGGGTATGGTACCAGAATTGTAAAAATAAATGCACGGGACTAATAATGGCAAACAAGTAGGGTGGGATTCCCATCACAGCAGCAGGAATTAATAAGATGGCAAAAAATTTAATATTATCTGAAATTGATTGTCGCAATGCGCAGGAAAGATTATACTCCTCACTGCTATGGTGAATGACATGGCGATTCCAAAAGAAATTTATTCGGTGATTCATTCGATGAAACCAGTAACCGGCAAAATCTTCTGCCACAAATGCGATAATTACCGCCAGCCATAAATTTTCAACCTTATAAATAGTTATATGGTTCACTAGCCAGGTATAGCTGATGAGAACAGCCCCAAATTGTATACCGTTTCGGGTGGCGTTGGTAAGTCCGGAACTGAGACTGGAAATCATATCAGCTGGATGGTTTACCTGTATTCCTCTGCGGTAGGCAACTAAGGCTTCCAGCCCAATTAATATAATAAAAATAGGGATGATGAATAAAACTGCTATAATATAGATGCTCATTTAACTAAATCTACAACTATCCAAACACATCCTGCAAACTGCGGTATTGGATGGATCCATTTTTAATATTCCGAATACCCCGAACTGCTGCCTGGGCTCCGGAGATAGTGGTAATGGCAGGTATTTTATAGCGAATAG
>DTTG01000030.1 GCA_012964845.1 Fidelibacterota bacterium | reverse complement strand
TTCCATATAACATTATTATTTCTCCTTAAAGTTGATTATAAATTGCATAAAACTTTTCTACATCCAAAGATGCACCACCTACTAAAAAACCGTCAACATCCGTTATGTTCGATAACTCAGCTGCGTTTTCATTTGTTACACTGCCTCCATATAAAATGGATATTTCATTCCCATTAAAACCATTGGTATTAAAAATGTTTCTAATACACTGATGTGCTTCTGAAATCATATCAATAGTGGCTGTAATTCCAGTCCCAATTGCCCAGACCGGTTCATAAGCAATAACGGTATGTTCTATATTTTTACCCTTTTGATTTTCAAAAGCCACTAATAATTGCCGGGATAGCACCTCTTCTGTTTTCCCATTCTCCCGCTCATCTTTTGTTTCTCCAATACAAACAATTGGGTACATATTTTCGGATGTTAATTTATCCAGTTTATGGCATACCATTTCATCAGTTTCACCAAATATTGCCCGGCGTTCAGAATGCCCAATGATCACCCAATTACATCCCAAATCTTTTAACATTCTGCAGGATATTTCTCCGGTATAAGCGCCATTAGATTCATAATACACATTTTGTGCTCCCAGCTCAGAATCAGAATTATGAAGCAGTTCTGCAGTAGTATTCAGTTCCGTGAAAGATGGACAAAAAATAGTTTTAACTTCCTTATTATTCAAATCTTTTTTTCCCCAGTTTTCAAGAAATGATTTAGTATCGGAAGAGTTAAAATTCATTTTCCAGTTTGCCACACAAAATCGTCTTCTATGCATACTCCTGAAGCGCCTCTAATGCCGGAAGTTGCTTGCCACTCATCAATTGCAGGGAAGCGCCACCACCCGTAGAAATGTGTGTAAATCCCCTCTCCAATCCGTACTGTTTTAACGCCGATGCCGTATCCCCTCCACCGATTATGGAAATTGCCCCTTCTTCCGTTTGGTCTATAACAGCAGAGGCAATTGCCTGGGTCCCGGTTGAAAATGCAGGAATTTCACTTACGCCTAAGGGACCATTCCAAAATATCGTTTTAGCATTGGATAAGATCATTTCAAATTCCATGGTAGTTTCGGGACCAATATCATAGCCTGCCTCGCCAGTTTTCAGCTGGTCTAAATTGGCAATTCTCCATGTAGTATCATCAGATAATTTTGGTCCAGCTACTACATCAACAGGGAGAACAATATTTGTATTGGTTTTCTCAGCTAGCGATAGAATATCTTCTGCAGTATTGAGGTTGTCCTGATCAATTAAGGAAGCTCCTACATTTTTGCCCTGTACTTTTAAAAAGGTAAAGGCCATGGCGCCGCCAATTAAAATAGCATCTGCTTTTTCCATCAAATTATGAATGAGGGTAATTTTATCACCAATCTTTGCTCCACCTAAAATTACAACGCATGGCTGTTCTGGGGTTTTCATTGTGTCGCCCAGATATTTTAATTCTTTTTCCATTAAAAAACCAATGGCAGTTTCATTTATTATTGCAGATACACCCATATTAGAGGCATGAGACCGGTGTGCAGTTCCAAAGGCGTCATTGATATAAATATCAGCATGCTCCGCGAGATAGGCGCTGAATACAGGATCATTTTCTGTTTCGCCTTTGTGAAATCTGAGATTTTCCAAAAGATGAACCTCACGTGGAAGCATTTGCTGACTGAGTCCAATGGCATCATCAGAAATGCAATCCTCTGAAAACATTACTTCCCTGTCAAGCAAATCTTCCAGACAAAAAGCAACTGGGTCAAGGCTGAGTTCCGGTACTATTTCTCCATTCGGTCTACCCAAATGAGACATTAAAACAACAGATGCGCCTTCATTCAGGCAATGTTTTATAGTTGGTAAACTGGCTCTGACCCGGAAATCATCCAATACAATTCCTCCATTTAGGGGAACATTGAAGTCCACTCGAATGAGCACCCGTTTTCCATTTAATTCTAATTTTGTAATATTTTTCATAATTTCTGCTGATAAATAGACTGCAAAATTACAAAAGTCAGGAACTTCTTATCTATATATTTTCTTTATTTTTGGAGTTGCCAATGTAACTACACCAACCCAGGCGCTGCCCCTTTCCCGTAATTGCCTGGCGCATGCATCTGCGGTTGAACCAGTTGTGAGCACATCATCTATTAATAACACAGCTTTCGGAGCATCTTTGAGCATATGAAATGCCATATACATATTTTTCTGTCTTTCAATAATACTCAGTTTTGTTTGTGTTTGTGTATATTTTTCCCGCTTCAACATTTTATCTTCTAACTTTAGATTCCATTGCTGAGCTAATTCTTTTGCAATCACCATTGCCTGATTAAAGCCACGGTCCCGCTGCCGCACCCTATGAAGTGGAATTGGAATTAATACCGCTTCGGTTGCTTCTTTGGGCAATTCTGATTCCCTGATGGCATTATTAATGAGTCGAGGTAAAAAAGTATCACAACCGGAATATTTCAGATGATGAATGTAGGCTTGAATAACATCGCCAAACCAATAAAAAGAATGTGCATAATTCAGGTATTCATGCGTTTTGAGCTGGCGAACCCAATTCCCTAATTTACTGAACTGAATATCATTTACCCTGCATTTGGAGCAGAATAATAGTTCTACTTCTGATAATGGAGTCTCACAAGAATTACAATATTGAGGATAAATAAATTGTTCAAATGATTTTAGGAGGGAATGCATATACAGACTACTATTTTATTTCATTTTAATTAAACATACTCTTTCACTTTTTCACTGCTAAATTTCACCGATACAATTTTACTCACCCCTTCTTCCGCCTGTGTTACGCCATACATATAATCGGCTTTCTCCATAGTGAGTTTATTATGGGTTACCACAATGAACTGGGTTTTATTTGAGAATTCTTTTAATACTTTAGCGAACTTGGCAATATTGGTATCATCCAGAGGGGCATCCACTTCATCTAATATACAGAATGGGCTGGGTTTCACCAGGTAAATAGCAAATAGCAGGGCAATAGCGGTTAGGGCTTTTTCGCCGGCAGAGAGCATGCGCAGGGTTTGTGTCTTTTTACCAGGGGGACGGGCAATAATTTCAATTTCTGCCTCTAATGGGTCATCTTCACCAACCAGACGCAGATGCCCTTCACCTCCATCGAAAAATGAGGAATAGGTCTTGGTAAAATTTTCCTGAATGGCAGTAAATGTATCCATGAATTTTGTTTCAGCTTCCCCATCCAATTTTTCAATGGTTTCATTAATTATTTTTTCAGCTTGTTCTAAATCACTATACTGCTCTATTAAAAAAGCAGAACGTTCAGATTCTTTTTCATATTCCTCGGCCACAGCTAAATTAACCGGACCAATACGATCTAATGATCGCTGAAGATTCTCCATCTCAGTCTTTCGAGATGGCAAATCATATTCATCCAAATTAATGGGGTCATCCGATAATTCTTCATTATAAAGCTCATTGATTCGACTGCGATGATGCTTTATTTCATTACTACCTTCGGCAATGCTAATTTCATATTCACGAATAGTATTTAGAAATTCATCTTTCTGTTTCTGCCGTTCCCGAATTCCCGACTGCAGGCGTTGAAGCTCTGCATATGACTTATTATATGCCTTCTCCAGATCATCCTTTTCTCTACTATTTTTCTCCAAAGAATGAGATAAATCAATGAGCTTTTCTTTTCCTTCGGTAATTGACAATTGGAGAGTCTGATTCTCTTTATCAATGCGCAGCAATTCAGAATTATATTTAGTAATGCGTACTTTCAATTCCTTCTCCTGAGAAATAAAAGTATCAATGCGATATGCAAAGCCTTCTCTTTCTTTTTCAATCTCCAGAAGTTTAATTCGGGCATCCTGTACATTTTGCTGTTGGGTTCTGATTGCAGACCTATCCTCCGCTATTTTTTCCTGAAAGTTTTCATATTCTTTAGATGATTTCTCATATTCTATTCGCAAGTCATGAATAGTATCTTTTGCTGTTTTAAGCTTGATATTGAATTCAATAATTTGAGAATCTATATTTTTCAGATTTTCTTTGCACTCCAATATTGATTCTTGATGCTGAGCTGCAACATAATTCTGTTGTTTCAACATCTGTTCGAAATCATTTAACTTCAGTATAGCAGAATCTAATTCATCTGATTTAAGTTGTAAATTCTTGCGGATGCTATCGGCATTTTTTATAACACCTTCTAAATTGCCGTTTAGTTTTTTTACATTCTTTTTTGCAATTATGAGCTCATTTTCTAAAAGTTCTAATTTCTGTCTTCGCCCTATTACTGAATCCGATTTATCTCCAGCGGATTTAAAAATATATCCATTAGAAAAATAATTGCCAGATTTATCTACCCAATTATATACGTTTGAATTGTTGAAATCAGGCTTTTGTTTATCCGTTGCAAGGATGCACACATCACCAATAAGCAGTTGCAGCAATGTTTGTAATTCAGGCTGACATTTTATTTTTGTTAGTAGGAGTTCAATAGGATTTTCGATTGCAGCTGTTGCAACTTCAGGAAGGTTATCCAGAGAGAAAATAGAAAATTTCCCTTTTGTTTCTGCAATGAGCTTCTGAGCATTCTTCCTACTATCAACAACCAAAAAGCTGCCATACTCTCCCAGGGCTGTCTCAACCGCTAATTGATAGAGATCATCTACTTCAATAATGTCAGATAAGACACCCAATACAAAAGGATACTTTTCTTTATTACTTAAAATATGCTTTACTCCTGCTGGTCTTCCCTCGTGATTTTCAATAATATTGGTGTAAAACTCGATTTGACTGGTTAATGTAGATATTTTAGATTGTAAAATATTTTTCTCTTCTTTTTTTGATAAAATATCCTCTTCTAACTTTGAGTGTTTAGCTTTCAGACTGGCTACTTCCTTGCTGAGTAATCCATTTTGCTTCTCCTGATTTTCTACATTGGCACGGGCTAAATTCGAATCTGCTTTAGAATTTTCCAGTTTTTGATTATTATGTTCTATTTTATCATTAAGAGTTTCTTTATTCTGTTCTAATTCTGAAAGTGTATTTTTAAGTCTTTCTAATACACCTTCTTCTTCACGGATTTTCAAATATTCCGATTCTGATTGCTTTTTTAATTCTTCCTGATTTCTCAGAATATTATCATAATTTTCTTTTACTTCTTTATATTGGTTTTCATGGTTTTTAAAATCGGTTTGACGCTTTTTAATTTCAGGCAGTAAGATTTTCTTTTTAGATTTCAATTCATCTATTTTTCCCGCAGAAATTGCAAGGTTATCTTCATTATGCTGCAGCTCATCGATAAAATGATGTTTCTGATTTTCATTCCCTGATATTTTTTCTGACCATACCAGGAGATTGCTATTTAACTCGGATAATTTATTCTCCAGATTAGAAATATTTTTTTGGCAATTGCTGAGCTCTCCCTTTTTAGTTTCAAATTGAGACTGCACCTGCTCAGTGAGGGTTTCATCTATATTCATTTGACCAGATAAACTGGATTGCTTACTCTTTATTTGACCCAGCTTCTCATGTAAAGGAATTTGTTTATTATTAATAAGCTGAATTTCGGCATGGGCTACTTCTATTGTAAGTGTTTTATGTTTTTCAGTTAATTTTTTAAAACGTTCAAACCGCTTTACCTGCAAGTTGAGATTTTTTATGGAATTATTGACTTCTACAATAATATCATTCACCCGTTCCATATCCGCACGAGTTGCAGTTATTTTCCGTAAAGCCGCCTGTCTCTGCTGTTTATAATTATTGATTCCGGCAGCTTCCTCAAACATTTTTCGCCGGTCGGAAGCATTGTGAGATAAAATAGAGTCCACCATTTTTAACTCTATAACAGAATAGGCATTGGAACTCATACCCGTATCAACAAATAGATTTTGAATATCTTTCAGACGGCAGTGAGTTTTATTGATATAAAATTCACTTTCACCACTTCTATAAAGACGGCGTGATATTTCTACATCGTTGTATTCTATGGGCAAGATACCACGATTGTTATGAATAAGCATGGATACCTGGCAAAATCCCAATGGTTTTCGATTTTTGGTACCATTGAAGATTACATCTTCCATTTTGACGGATCGCAGTACAGAAATTTTCTGCTCCCCCAAAACCCAGCGGATGGCATCCACTATATTACTTTTTCCACATCCATTGGGACCCACAACAGCCGTAACTCCTTCACCAAAGTTTAGGTCTGTTTTATTAAGAAAGGATTTAAATCCCTGTAAATTGAGTTTAGAAATGTACATGTGTTAGAAATTTGAAAGTCGAAAATGGAAAGTTGTTGGATATACTAATTTCAATTTTCGATTTTCTATCTCCTCCTACCCCGGCGGCCATTGAAGTTGCCTTCCACCCAGTAAATGTAAGTGGAGATGATGAACCGTTTGTCCTCCATCATCACCCGTATTAATTACCCAGCGATATCCAGATTCTGAGATGCCTTCACTCTTTGCAATTTTATTCGCCATTTCTGCCATTTCTGATAAACAGTGAATATTCTCATCATTTAAATCGCGGGTGGATTCAATATGCACTTTGGGGATAATTAATACATGTGTTTTGGCTTGCGGATTAATATCACAAAATGCCAGGGTAGTGGCTGTTTGCTCCACAATATCTGCCGGGATATCTCCATTTATAATTTTACAAAATAAACAATTATCTGACATAGTTTGGTCTCCTTATTTCCAATACATTGCTAATTGAAATGCCATGGTCCCTTTGGTAAATGGATTTTGATCATATTTCAGTGTGAGCTCGTTTAATATTCTCAGATTATAAAATTGAAATCCTGCGCCAACTGCATATTTCATTTCCCAATTTCCTAAATTTTCAATTCCTGTTATGGAACTTACATCTGCAATACTTCCACCCTGAATAGTGATAACCGGCCTGAAAGCACCTGCAATCATTTCCTGCAGCAATTCTTGCTTGAATTCAGCGGATAAATCTAAATAAATTGAACGGTTTCTATTTCCTGCATCAAACCTGCTCATATTCTGAAATTTATTATCTAAATGAATTCCCAAGACACCCATCAATTCAGAATGCTTTTTAAAATTTATTCCAGGTTTATAATATACCCCCGTGCCATCGGATGTCATCTGCAAAGCAACACCATGAAAAATATTTGGCATAGCAGTGCTGATTAATAGAATAAAGATAATTGGAATTTTAATGAGAATATTCAACAACCACTCAACCTTTTAAGGAAGCAAAACAACTTTACCTGATTGCTGCCTGTTTTCAATATATGCGTGAGCATCTCGAATATCTTTCATTGGGAATATCTTATTTACCATTGGAATATATTTTTTATCATTAATTATATTCATAACCTCTTTAAAAGTAGAAATACTACTCATGGTGGAGCCTAAAATGGATTGTTGCTTCATAAATAGATGTGCCAAATTAATATTTACATCAGCGCCGGTGGTTGCTCCACAGGTAACCAGCCGTCCCCCTTTGGATAAAATTCTGATTGATTGTTTCCATGTTGCAGAACCCACATGCTCAAATACCACATTCACACCAGATTTACCCGTAATTTCTTTTACTTCATCCAACCAATTTTCATGATTGTGATTGACTACATGATGGGCACCCAATTTCCTGCAGAATTCACCTTTTGATTCATTTCCGGATGTAGCAATTATTTGAGCACCTAAGTCACTACAAATCTGGATTGCTGCAGAACCAACACCTGAACTGCCCCCATAAATCAATACGGTTTCATCAGGTTGCAGTTTTGCCCGTTTAATGAGCATCTGGTGGGCGGTCATAAAAACTAATGGCATTGACGCTGCTTCAGAAAAGGATAAATGCTCCGGTTTTAAATGGATATTAATGGGATCAAGAACAATATATTCTGCCTGGGTGCCATTTTCCGTCTCGCCTAAAATACCATATTTAGAACAATAATTCTCCCTCCCATCATTACAATGCTCACAATCGCCGCAAAAAGTACCGGGCTGAATGACCACATCATCACCTGGTTGAAATTTATTAATCTGAGAACCAACTTCTGTAATAGTTCCAGATGCGTCGCACCCCATTATTAATGGCAAAGGAATAGGTAAGCCGGGAAGTCCGTTCCTCACCCATATATCCAAATGATTAAGTGCAGCGGCTTTTACCTGAATTTTGATTTTATCAGGAAGACAAGAAGGTTCTGGAATTTCATCATATATGAGTTTTTCTATACCGCCATGTTCAATGATTCTAACAGCTTTCATTCAACGTCTTCGTAGTCAGCATCCTGTATATCCATCCTGGATTTACGACTCATACTTTCCGCTTTCTGTTTCTTTTTATTGGTAATTTGAATCCCGAAAAGGAATTTTTTGATTTGGTAGAATATCCAAATTAATGCAATGATAAAGATAATTTTCATCATATAGATTAATAGATACTTTTTATTGGATTAAAATAGCGGGTTCCTTCGCCGGGTGTGCGAATGAATTCAATTATTTCCTCTAAGTCATCTTTATTATTTACAAAGTCAATATCATTGGTGTTGATAATAAGTAAGGGAGAATCATCGTATCTGAAAAAATACTCATTATACATTTGATTCAATGCATCAATATACTTCCAATCAATTAATTTTTCATATTCCCTGCCTCTGAGTTTTATATTCTGCATGAGCCGGTCGGTATCTGACTGCAAAAATATTACCATATCCGGTGATGCTACATTTTTTTCAAGTATTCGTGCCACAGTATTATACAAACTCATTTCTTTGTCATCCAGATTTAATGCTGCAAATAATCTATCTTTCACGAACATATAATCAGATATCAGAGTTTTAGTAAATAAGTCAGTCTGCTGTAATTGCTGTTGTTGTCGATATCGAGATAAAAGGAAAAATAACTGCGTCTGAAATGCAAACCGATCCGAATCTTTATAAAATTCCACTAAAAATGGATTTTCTTCGAACTCTTCTAAGATTAACTTTGCTTCTAATCGATCCCCTAATATTCCAGCCAGACTGGTCTTTCCTACCCCTATTGTTCCTTCTATTGCAATATGATATGGTATTTTCAAATCATCCCTTCCTTATCAAAAATAAGTACCATTCGTACATCCGAATCATCATCGGTATTTTCCAGAATTTCAGAAACCATTGCATTTTGTCCTGGCACAACAAAATTTGGTGCAATATCATTCCATGGTTTGAGTACAAATATTCTTTCAGATATTCCCCCATGAGGAATTTCTAATAATCCACTATGGATTTGCAGGTCACCAATAGCCAGAATATCAATATCTAAAATACGGGGCATATTTTTTTTTCGTTCCAGCAACCTGCCTGCTTTCTTTTCAATATTCTTAATTTCATTGAGTAAATCCACCGGTATTAAATTAGTGTCAATTTCAACCACCATATTATAAAATTCATCTTGATCGACTCTATACATTGGCGGTGATTGATACACATGGGATTTATCAGTGACCCAAATATGGGGATGTTCATGCAGCATAATTATTCCATTTTTCAAATTTTGATAACGGTTGCCCATATTTGAACCTAAACCTAAAAATATGCGCTGTTCTTCAGACATTACTTATTACCTCAACCTCAACCGAATCAAAATCGCCTTTTATTGGAGCATTTGGTTTCCGTATTACGACTTTACATGAATTCACTCTATATTTATTGGTTATAGTATCAGCGATTTTATTGGCAAGATATTCAATTAAATTATATCTTCTTTTTGAGAATATTGTGGTGACTTCATCATACAGAAGAGTATAATCTACCGTTTGGGCTAAATTATCTGAAATTGGAGTGTCATTAACAGGTGAAACTTCAATATCAATTTCAAAAAGTTGACCAGTGGATTTTTCCTTTTCGCCAGTGCCATGATACCCAAATAATTGGATATTATTTATTTTAATTTTAGTTTCCATTTTTCTTTAATATGACGAATATCTCTCTACCCTTTCGCCGTTCAATCGAATTACTTGGGATTTCTTTCTCGATCACTGTGAAATATTTTGAAAATAAATTTAACGTAGTATCTATGTCCACTCCGAAAGGTGGACCATCGCTATCAAGATTTTTATCAGTGGGAAATAATAACCCAACAAACTTACCCGATGGATTTAATATGTGATTTACAAGGCTAATATAAACATCTCTTTGATCAGGATCAATGGCACAAAAGCAGGTATATTCCAACACAATATCAAAAGTATTGGTGAATATTTCATCTAAATTAAAAATATCCATATGGAGGATATTTAACTTCAATCCTCTTTTTGCAGCTGCAACATTCATATTTAATACAGCTGATTCAGCAAAATCTACAGCCGTTACCTTATGTCCTTTTTCTGCAAAATGAAGCGCATCCCACCCATTCCCTGCTCCAAGAATACAAATTGACAGAGATTCTTTTTGTGTTTGAATCCAACGGTTAAATACGGGCGTCGGTTCGCCAATATCCCAACCCATCTCACCAGATTTATAAGATTTCTCCCAATATTCTGGTTTAGATGATTCAATTAGTTGAGTATCATTTATACACATAATAAATTCAGTAAATTTTTAACAAAGAATTGGACGTAAAAATAAATAATTATTCAGCTTTTTCTAAAGACAATTCTGAAGGAATATTATTATTATTATATGAGAATATTTTGGGTTAAATAAAAAACTCTCCAAAGGAGAGTTTAAATAACAGGAATTAAACCAAACTGACATTTTCAGCTTCAGGACCTCGATGCCCCTGGGTGACATCAAATTTAACACGGATATTTGTTTGCATTTTTTGCCCTTTGCGAACATTGGCAATATTTACAAAATAATCGTCACCGTCATCCCCTTCAATAAATCCCCAGCCTTCAGCTTCTTTCCACATTTTAAGAATCCCAGAAATCATTTATTACTATTTCCTTTTTCATAGTCAACACTAAAGCCTAATTTCATTTTTTTAAATTCACTAGGGAAGTCAAATCCTTCTCTATTGGGGTAATGCATAATTGTATTAACATTATCCCAAGTAACAACAAAATTAGCATCTATATTTTCTCTTGTGTGTTTCTTAACAGGGAGTGGAGTTCCAGATTCATCTTTTGCATGAATAATCACAATTCCCGGATGTTCCAGCCATAGTCCCAGTCGGTCAAATCCCTTCAAAAGAAAATGTCCTGTTGATTCCTTAATACCAATATCCTTATATCGTTCATGGTTTGAAAAGGATACAAATATTAAGTCACCAATTAATTCATCAAGTTTAATCATTATACATGTAGTTTATTTAAAATGAAAAAGGGGAATTGTATTCCCCTTTCAGCCACTTTAATTAAATTAGTTTTATTTTTTATCTTCTTCTTCAACAGGAGGAAATACAGTTGCATTTAATGTATTTATGTCATCCTGAATCGTGGATATCTTTTGTTTCATATCACGCTCTGCACGTTTGGTTGATCTTTTAAATGTTTCAAAACTATCCTCAAGATTTCTCACATCATCTTTAACTCTGTCAATTTTTCTAATTAATATTTCTTCTAACTGCTCGATGCTAAATTTAATTTCTTCAAATACAATATCAATAGAATCCATCTGAGCTTCATACACAGCATAATGGGTATGGGTTTCTTTTTGCAAGGTTTGCACATGCTTACTGGTTCCTATCCATTTTTTTTCTAACCGATCATAAATTTCAACGGTGGAATTCACATCACCAGAAAGCTCTGCATCACTATCAGACAATTCAACCATTTGTTTTGTTCGTGAATCATCTACAACCATCCAGTAATATCCGATTGCTATAATAATAAAAAATGTAATAATCCAAATTGCTCTTTGCATAATAACCCTTAACTTACTTTTTTTCTAATTTTGCTAATTTCTTTTCCCATTCAGGGGCATCCTCTCCAAGTTCTTCAGTTTCAACAAAGGCTGTTTCTGCAGATTGACTTGCATCTTGTGCCGCTGGTGCTCCACCAGAAGCTGGCGCAGGCAATCCATCAGTGGTTTTCAACATTTCCATTAATTGCTGCCGTTCTTTTTCTTTTGTCACTAATTGATCACAGAGAACTTTCATTTCATCATTAAAATCTTTTACGGTGAGCTCTAAACGAGCCAATAATTCTTCCATTAACAGAGTGCCATAGGAATCATTAATTCCTTCTAAAAGGTCATCCAATTTTTCTGATAGATATTGTTTTCTTCCTTCGGTACTGTCTAAATCAATACTCAATTAATTATCCGATATTTTAATAATATTTATAGTTTTGTTGAAATACGAGGTTGAAAATGATATATAAATTTAGTCTAATAAATATACTAATCTGAAACATTTTCAATAGAACTATCATCTGACTCTTCTGTTTCCTGGTCAAAATAGTTTAGAAGCTGTTCACTATTCCGTAAAATAACATATACAAGTCCCACCAACAATATCGCCTGCACAATATATCCAGCTCCAATTATCATCCCAGATACTCCTGAAAATAACCAAACCATTCGATTTACAAAATCTAAATTTTTCGAAATAGAAATTATTCCCATTATTACAGCCAAAATTCCAATTCCTGTAACAATATTATATTCACCATAATGTAATTGACTTGTCAACCCCAAAATTGCTGCTCCAAATATGCAGATAAGGGATGTTTCTACAATTTTATGGTTTTGGGTTTCTTCTCCGGGAATATAACTGAGAGCACCACCAGCAATGGCGGCAAATATGAGTTTAAATCCAAATGCGATAAATCCGAACATATCGTAATTTAATTAGGAAACAACTTTCATTCGTAGTTTAAATTTAAATAGATTCACCAGGGCAAATAAGGGAGTCCCTAAAATTTGTGTGTCTGGAACAAATCCCCAGAACCGTGAATCATAACTTGAATCCCTGTTATCACCCATAAAAAAGTAGTAATCATGTTTTAAAGTATAAACTCCAAGTTCACTCAGGGTCTCACCATTTATTGTAATATTATTTTTTAAATATTCTGAATTTTCAAAACCATAATTAATATACCAGGGATTTACAAGATTATCTGCTTTATATTCATTATTTAATTTATTAATGAATCTACTTCTATCTTTCTGTTCACGCATTGCTGCTTTTCTTGAAGAACTGATCAATTTCAATAATTTATATTTAAGAAATCCATGGGTTCTTGCTACTTCATAAGGGTCAATCATGGTAAAAGTTTTACTACCAAGCTTAACATCATTGCCATCCTGAACCATTAGGGAGATTGCAGTTTGCCAGTCATCAACATTATTAAAGTCAATTTTCATCCCTTTATAGGGCACCACAAAACTTTCTAAATTATCTCTATTCCCAGTAAAATATGAATAAAGTTTTTCCACCTTATCCTTATCATATTTAAAACCTTTAATATACTTGCCTTCATCGGGAAAATGCATGGTATCACTGTTAACAGTGATAGTAGCAATATTTATAGAAATAGAATCTCCAGCCACTCCAATACATCTTTTAACATATTTCTGAAAGGGATCTCGTGGAAATTCAAAAATGGTAACATCCCCGCTTTCTACTTCTTTAAATGCCGGCAAGCGAAACCAGGGGATATGAAACCCCCTTCGTGTATAGGGAATACCAATCCAGATCGGGGTACGCATTCCATAAATAAACTTATTGCCGATGAGCATATCACCAGTGAGGATGGTATCTTCCATAGATCCAGTAGGCACTACATAAATTTCTACCAATGTAGATTTTATGGTGAAGGCTATGATTACGAGAATTATTAATACCCGGAGTTCTTCCAGGAATTTTTTCCAACTAAAGTTCAATTATTGAGATTTTCCTTAATTATTAAGGATGAAAATTAAGACTTTCATACAGATATGAATGAATAATTAAATTCACTCATTAGCAAGATAAGACTATATCTATTTTACCAACATCAATTTCTGTGTATTGACAAAATCTCCTGCCACCATCTTCACAAAGTATACACCGCTTGCGTTATTATCTGCATTCCAGATAACTGAATGATAGCCAGCAT
>DTTG01000029.1 GCA_012964845.1 Fidelibacterota bacterium | reverse complement strand
CTGGCATAATCTGTTTTTACCACGGAGTCATGAAGCTAGGCGCTGTACGCTGGGTTTACTTCTAAAATCAAAAATCGTTAATCACTATTCTCAAATCAATTTGAGAACTGGGCATTAGTCTGTTGGATTCAATATTCGCTATTCAAATTAATTCCTGTGTCTCAGTGCATCCGTGGTTAGTAAATTAATTAGCACAACCATGATTCAAAAACTGCGCATTACTTCTCTTGTGGGTATTCATCTACTCATTCTTGCCCATATTTATTATTTTGGCGATGAGATAATAGGGAGTCTTGACTTCCAGGAATTCTTTCATACTTTCATAAAATTTGGTATTATTAATGCGGGAGTGGTCCTGGTAATCTTGGCATTTATTACCACACTCATTTTTGGTAGATTTTTCTGCGGCTGGGCTTGCCATTTTGGAGCAATTCAGGAATTAGCCTGGTGGCTGCTGAATAAAATGGGTATTAAACCGAAGACAGTAAATTCCAGTCTTGTAACCATTCTGCCCCTCTTTATCCTGTTAAATTTTTATATTGCACCCAATCTTGCCAATGCTCTCAGTTCGCCTTGGGAAGGAATCACTATCAACTTAGGTATGCCGGAAATTTGGGCATTTTTACCAGGATTTGTAATTGGCACCCTCACTTTTGTGGTTGATGGATTTCTCATTGTTTATTTCCTGGGCCGGAAGGGATTCTGCCGTTACCTCTGCCCTTGGGGAGCATTTTTGAAACTGCCTAATTCACTGGCTATGTTTAAGGTGAGAAATACAGGTGGATGTATAGAATCCGGAAATTGTACTTCTAACTGCCCGGTGGGTATTGATGTGAGTTATGAAATTAACAATTATGATAAGGTCACCAATACCAATTGCACCTCCTGTATGATTTGCACCGAGGGCTGTCCATCTTCAGCTTTATCTTATAAATGGGAAAATCCATTAAAAGAAAATTTTCAGTTTAAACATTATGGGTTGAACAGGAAAATGTTTACCTTACCGGTGATTGCCGATAAGTTCCAATCCGTTCATGCCCGTGATTTTCTGCTGCTCCCCCTGGTTTTAGTATTTGGTTTTGCCATTGACGGCTTATACGGAATGGGGCATTTTCTGTCATTTGGGATAGCCGCCATTTCTGCAATATTCTCTTTTACCCCACCGCCTGCCCGCCATCATTTAAATTCTAACAAAAGTGGCGGGAAATTCACGAAATTATCGAAAGGAAAAAACCTCATTATTGTGTTATTGTTGATGATATTCGCCTGGCATGGAATTGTAAAATTTTCAATCTGGCGTGGAATGGATCAATTTGAAAACCATCAGTATTCATCAGCTATTCCTCATTTAGAACGGGCGGTGACCATGTACCCCAAACCTATAGGGAGATTTCATTTAATATTAGCTGAAATGTACCTGGATAATGGTGACTTTGTGAATGCCAAAGAACATGCCATTAAAGCACAGAAAATTAATCCCGGGCATGATGGACCGAGGGAGTTGTTGGAGAGAATTGGTGTTAATGAATAAATTCTTTGTGTTCTTAGGTCTTTTAAATTCTATCGGTTATTAACTGTCAATCTCTCAAATTTATTCATTTAATTTAGCTATCATTCCTGTCTAAATTTCAGGTCTTTCATTAAGGCTAAATTTAACTAATTGAAGAGGAAAAATTTCAAATTGACCATTCAGTATGATGGAACTGATTTTCATGGCTGGCAGGTACAGGCAAAAGGCCGTACAGTACAGGGTGATATTGAAAAGGCCCTTTCTATTATTTTTCTCGGAGAAAAAAATACTCTTTTAGGAGCAGGGCGTACGGACGCTGGTGTTCATGCTTTAGGACTAACAGCCAATGTTAAATTGCCAGCTAAACTTTCAGCAAATGAACTTTTACAGGCCTTAAATGGCAACTTGAATCAGGATGTTCGCATCGATTCCACAGAAATAGTGGAGGATGATTTTCATGCTCGTTTTTCGGCAACTGCCAGGGAATATGAGTATCGTTTGGTAAAAGTATTTTCTCCAGTCACCAGAAATTATACTACAGCTTTGAAATGGGAGATTGATAAAAATTTATTAAATAAATGTGCAGAATTATTATTAGGTAAACATGACTTTACATCATTCTGCAAGGCAACTGCTGAAGTGGAAAATAAAATTTGTACGGTATTTACATCCAATTGGGAAGAATCTAACGAAATGATCATTTTTACAATTAAAGCGAACCGGTTTTTACAGCATATGGTTCGATATCTGGTTGGAACAATGCTTGAAGTGGCAAGGGGTAGATACACGATTACAGATTTTCAAAGTTTATTACATTGTGATAATCCTGAAGCTGTGATTGTTCGTGCCCCAGCTCAAGGTTTATTTTTAAAAAAAGTGTATTATGAATAGATTTTACCCAAGCCTGTTTGTGGCCATATTTTTACTGAGCTGTCAGCTGGAAACACCTCCATTTGCACAACAGGAAGGCATTGATAAATCTCGGCAAACAGCCATTACCTATGCTATTGAACAAATTTCAAATTCAGTGGTGGGTATCAACGTTACTCAACTGAAGCAGCAGCAGGTGAATCCATTTTTTGATCCATTCTGGGGTGGATTTTTCCCTTATACCCGTACCTTCAAAGTAGATAATATGGGCTCTGGAGTTTTGGTAAGTCCTGATGGGTATATTATTACCAATACCCATGTGGTGGATAATGCCACTGAAATTGTTGTGACGCTGAGAGGTGGAAAATCTTATGAAGCCCAATTGGTGGGTATGGATAATCTCACAGACATTGCCTTGGTAAAAGTAGATGATTCAGACCTTCCCTTTGCTAACCTTGGAAATTCAGATGAGCTCATTGTTGGGGAATGGGCAATAGCATTGGGAAATCCCCTTGGACTTTTTGATGTGAACCATCAGCCAACTGCCACAGCCGGAATCATAAGTGGTGTTAAAATGGATTTCGGACTGAAAGAATCGGGTCACGTTTATCAGAATATGATTCAAACAGATGCGGCTATTAATCCAGGCAATAGTGGAGGTCCATTGGTAAATGCTTTGGGGGAAGTGATTGGAATTAATACTTTCATTATGACGGGCTCTAATTATTCCTCTGGGTCAATTGGAATTGGATTTGCAATTCCAATTAACCGGGTGAAGGAAGTCGCTGAAGATTTGAAAAAGTTTGGTAAAGTGGAGAGAAGCTACACCACAGGTGTACACGTACAGGCAATCGATCCGGTAATGCAGCGCTACCTTCGTCTGCCCACATCTGAGGGTGTCATCATTACCGATGTGGAAAAACGCTCCTCAGGCGAACGGGCAGGATTACAAATTGGAGATGTAATTTTAGCGGTGGATAATAGAAAAATCAATTCACCCAAGGATATTATCAGAGTGATAGATGAAGGGCTGCATAAGGTTGGAGATAATGTAACTTTAACAATTTTAAGGGAAAGTAATTCAATTGATATTCAACTCACATTGGAAGAACCAAAATCAAAATGGTGGGGATTTTAATAAATGATTGATAGATATACAACGCCGGAAATGGCTCAAATTTGGTCGGAGCAGAATAAATTTGAGACCTGGAAAAAGGTGGAAATCACTGTCACAGAAGTCTTGTCTGATAGGGGTGAAGTCCCCAAGGAGGCGGTAAAGGTCATTAATGAAAAAGCCGCATTTACTGTTGAGCGTATTTTAGAAATTGAAAAGGTAACGCGTCATGATGTGATAGCTTTCCTCACCAATATGGCTGAGAATATCGGACCCGAATCTCGATTTATCCACATGGGTATGACCTCCTCCGATTTACTGGATACATCTCTGGCATTACTCTGTCAGGAAGCCGGGGAAATTATTTTAGGTAAGTTGAAAACATTTAAAGAAGTTCTTCGGACACAGGCAGTCACCCATAGAGAATCCTACCAAATTGGTCGGTCACATGGAGTGCATGCTGAGCCCATCACCTTTGGACTGAAACTGGCACTTTGGAGTGAAGAAATAGGTCGGCATATTGTCAGATGGGAAAGAGCAGTAAAGTCCATTGCCACAGGGAAAATTTCAGGGGCTGTGGGGACCTATCAGCATTTAGATCCGGAAGTGGAAGAGGAAACCTGCAAACGCTTAGGTCTTCAGGCAGCAACGGTTTCCAGCCAGGTAGTACAGCGGGATCATCATGCAGAATATCTTACCAGCCTGGCAAATATGGCTGCATCACTGGAAAAGATTGCGGTGGAAATCCGCCACCTGCAGCGTACGGAAGTATTGGAAGCAGAGGAGTATTTTCAAAAGGGGCAAAAGGGGTCATCTGCCATGCCGCATAAACGCAATCCCATTGTGACAGAACGCATTACCGGAATGGCTAGGCTTCTTAGAGGCAATGCCATGGTTGCCATGGAAAATGTTGCACTCTGGCATGAACGGGATATATCTCATTCCTCTGTAGAAAGAGTGATCATTCCAGATTCTACTACCCTTATGGATTATATGCTCAATAAAATGATTTATCTTCTGGAGAACCTGCTCATTTATCCTGATAATATGCTGAAAAATTTGCACAAAACCGGAGGACTAATTTTTAGTCAGGAAGTTCTTTTAGCATTGGTAAAAAAAGGAGCCACCCGGGAGGATGCCTATGCCATGGTTCAGCGCAATGCCATGCAGGTTTGGGATGAACAAAAAGATTTCAAAAAACTGCTGAAAGATGACCAAGAAATCATTGCCCTGTTAAATGAAGATGAAATTGATAATTTATTTAATCTGAAAAAGGTAATGATAAACATTAACAAAATATATAAACGATTGGAGTTAGAAATATGAGCTATATCAGAGAACAATTACCCTACACATTAGATGCTTTTGAAGGCGGAGATTTAGGAGAACGCTATAAAGGAAAAGTCAGGGAAAATTTTCATGTGGGTGATGAAATCATCATGGTTACTACGGATAGAGTATCCGCCTTTGACCATGTTTTGGGTACCATTCCATTTAAGGGTCAAATTCTCACTGAGATAGCCAATTTCTGGTTTGAGAAAACCAAAGATATTGTGCCCAATCATATTATTTCTTCACCAGATCCCCAGGTGTTGGTGGCCAAGAAAGCGGAAACACTGCCTGTTGAGGTGATTGTGAGGGGATATATTACCGGCAGTCTCTGGCGGGAATATGAACAGGGAATTAATGGTCAATATGGTTTCATGCTTCCCGAGGGACTGAAAAAAGATCAAAAGTTTGATAGCCCCATTTTAACACCATCTACTAAAGCCGAATATGGTGAACATGATGAGCCCATTGCCCGTGATGCCATTGTAAATGGATTGGTGGAAGAATCTATTTATGCACAGGCTGAAGAATATGCTCTGAAACTTTTTGAAGCCGGCCAGGAATGGGCAGCCAAACAGGGGCTGATTTTGGTGGATACCAAATACGAATTTGGTATGGTAAATGGAGAGTTGATTGTCATTGATGAAATCCATACACCGGATTCCAGTCGCTATTGGATTGCTGATGATTACGAAGCTCGTTTCAATGCCGGAGAAGGACAGAATATGCTGGATAAGGAAAATATTCGTCAATGGCTGATTGAACGGGGATTTTCTGGAGAAGGTACTCCCCCTGCACTTACGGATGAAATCAGAGTGTCATTGGCTGAACGATATATTGAACTTTATACCAAGCTAACGGGACAGGATTTTCATCCAAAATTGGGAGATGTGAAATCCCGTATTAACAACAATCTGGAAAAAGCCGGTATTTATGCATGATTGCTCCTGAAGGGAAAATAATACTTATTCCCCTCCTGCTGCTGGTTCTGGCTGGCACAGGAATTCAGGCTTACTATCCCTCCGAAGGATTAAAATGGATAAACTTAACCATGGCCTTGTTGACCCTGTTTTCATTGTATTTTTTCAGGGATCCCCAGCGAATTCCACCAAATAATGATGGGTTTTTATCTCCTGGGGATGGGAAAGTCGTTCAAATTATTGATGTTGAAGATGCTGAAATTGGAAAGGCTAAACAAATATCTATTTTCCTATCGGTATTTAATGTACATAGCCAACGGGTGCCATTATCTGGAAAGGTCATTTCTAAAACCTATAATTCCGGTAAGTTTTTGGCAGCCTTCAATCATAAAGCTTCATTGGATAATGAGCAGACGGTGGTAATGTTTGAAACTGAAAGTGGCAAAATGTACAAAATCAAACAAATTGCAGGGCTCATTGCCCGGCGTATTCTCAATTATATGGAACCTGAAAATAGAGTGGAGAGAGGGCAACGGTTAGGCTTTATCCGTTTTGGATCACGGGTGGATATTATCGTACCTGAAGATTTTCAAATTGATGTAAGTTTGGGGGATATGGTAAGAGGTAATCAAACAATTATCGGCAGGTTCGAATGAAAATAAAGCAGCATCTTCCCAGCATTTTTACTCTCATTAATTTATTTTTGGGTTTTTTGGCAATCATTAACACCATGGCAGGAGATTATGTCGTTGCCTGCTATATTATTCTGGCGGCAGGCGCATTCGATTCTGTTGATGGAAAAATTGCCCGATTAATTGGAATTTCTACAAATTTTGGGAAAGAAATTGACTCCCTTGCAGATATGGTTTCTTTTTGTTTGGCGCCTTCCATTTTGGTCTATTCCCTTTATACCCAGAATATGCCTGGGATTTCTGGGGAGCTTATTGCCTGCGCACCCCTCATAATGGGAGCCATTCGCCTGGCCCGATTTAATACAGATGTTGGTGATGAAAATTCAGCCTATTTCACCGGTCTGCCTACCCCCATGAATGCTCTTTCCATTGCATCACTGGTACTTTTTATTGAGCATTTTAAAATTGACAACCCCGAGTACTCACAACCACGCTTACTATTGCCGCTTATTCTGTCGCTGTCTTATCTTATGGTGAGCAGGGTGCATTACGCCAAATTTCCCCTTTTAAATTTTAACTCTGGAAAGCAAAATACATTGCGCTTATTGGGAATAGTACTTTTTGGCATCACATTTATTGGTGCTATTTTTTTTGGTTACCCCTACCGGGTATTGGCAGGCTTTGTGAGTTTTTATCTTTTAACGGGAATTTGGAATCATCTTAAAAATTTAGGCAATGTTGAAACTAAAAATCAGGAAACATAAATGAAAGCAAAAATATATATCAGTTATAAAGAAGGCATTTTAGACCCTCAGGGGAAGACGGTGAGTCATGCCCTGGATGCCATTGGCATAAAGAAAATTAATTCGGTGCGAATGGGTAAATATATTGAAATGGAGTTTAACGGAATTTCTAAAGACAAGGCGTCGGAAATTACTGATGAATCCTGCCGGAAATTATTGGCAAACCCCAATACCGAAACCTATTCATTTGAAATTGTGGAGGAATAATGCATTTTGCAGTAATTGTATTTCCCGGTTCTAATTGTGACCATGATGCCTACCATGTCTTTCGCCATATTTTAGATGTACCCGTAGATTTTGTATGGCATAGAGAAACGGATTTGAAAAAATATGACGCTATCATCATTCCCGGTGGATTTAGTTATGGTGACTATCTTCGTACAGGCGCTATTGCCCGCTTTTCTCCTGTGATGGAATCGGTTATAAAAGAAGCCCATGCCGGGAAACCGGTGTTTGGTATTTGTAATGGTTTTCAGATTCTAATTGAATCGGGGTTATTACCAGGAGCGCTCATTATCAATAAAGATGTTCGATTTCTCAGTCAGGATGTCACATTAGAAGTTGACAGTACAGATTCAATTTATACCCGATCCTTGAAAAAGGGGCGCAAACTCACCATGCCCATTGCCCATAAACAGGGAAATTTTATTGCAGATGAAAATACCTTTAAAATGCTGGAAGATGAAGACCGCATTGCCTTCCGTTATAAAAAAGGCAAAAATGGAAACCCAAATGGGAGCACAAACCGCATTGCAGGCATCCTCAATAAAAAGCGGAATGTATTGGGAATGATGCCTCATCCTGAAAGGGCAGTAGAATCTATTTTAGGTTCAGATGATGGGATAGATATATTCAAATCAATGATAGGTGTTGCTTGATGAAATCCAATCAAAAACGATCCATATCATTTATTTTTCTGGTGCTGTTTTTTGGTGTGGTGGCGGGTTCAATTTTGAGTCAATTTGTAGGTGCCATTTTTCCTCCGGGAGTTGTGAAACAATTTTTTCTCACCAGTACTTCAATCGGTTGGGGTGGCCATCCCGAAAACTGGATTGATTTATGGGTAATTCGATTCAAAACGGGTTTCTTTGTGGATATTAGTGTGGTGAGCATTTTGGGAATGGGAATTTCCTGGTATTTTTTACGGTATTTTAAATAGGAGACATTATGGGATTAGGACCTTGGGAAATTGGATTAATTATACTGGTTGTTATTATTTTATTTGGAGGAAAAAAACTACCTGAACTCGCCCGTGGTTTGGGTTTAGGTTTGAGGGAGTTTAATAAAGCCACCCGGGAAATAAAGGATGAAGTGAAATCTGCCACCGATGATGTAGACGATAATGAAAAGGAAAAAAAGGAATAATTTCCACCATTTTGCCGATATTAATATCCTCTTTTATTTTCTGATTTATCCTCTGAAACATTTTTGTTTTTTAAGTGTTTATCACAGATCTGGATGATAAATAAATTCAATAAAAATAGTCAATATTCAATTGTTGCTCTTAGACAAGCTCAGAGAACATCTTCATATAATTAAATGGAATTTGGACAGCCATATTATCTACTCCTGCTTCTGCTACTACCCATTCTGGCATTCTGGTATTTAACAAAGGGACAAAACCAGGAAGCTACCATTCGGTTTTCCAATCTTGATTTAATACCAGAAAGTGTAATTCGTAATGGCAGGCTGAAAAATATGATTTTTTTCCTGGGGCGGCTGGCAATTATGCTCCTCATTATTTTGGCATTGGCACGGCCCCGTTTGTCCGATACAATCCGGGAGAGCAAAACGGAAATTGTGGATATTTTGTTAGTGATTGATCAATCATCCTCAATGCTGGCACAGGATTTTAAACCCAACCGCCTGGAAGCTGCGAAAGCTGTAGCTAAAAAATTTATTAAAGATCGGGAAGGTGACCGTTTGGGACTGATAGTTTTTGCCGGCGAATCATATATTCAATGTCCACTCACCCGGGATATTGATGTGTTATTGGAATTTACGGATGAAATTGAAATAATTGACCGGGAACACGATGGCACAGCTATCGGCATGGCAATTGCAAATTCCATCAATCGTCTTAGGGAAAGTGAAGCGAAATCTAAAACCATAATCCTCCTTTCTGACGGTAGTAATAACCAGGGGGAATTAGACCCTATTACAGCGGCTGGACTGGCGGCAAAATTTGATATAAAAATTTATACGGTTGCAGCTGGTACACATGGATTGGCACCTTACCCGGTTACAGATGCATGGGGGAGGCAGGTGATTCAAAATGTTCAGGTTGATGTGGATGAGGAGAGTTTGAAGGAAATTGCGGAAATAACAGGAGGGCAATTTTTCAGGGCCACGGATAATAAATCATTACAAAAAGTGTATGAAGAAATAGATGCATTGGAACGTACCGAAATTGAAGTGACCGAGTATCAAAATTACACAGAACTTTACAGCTGGTTTACCATCCCCGCAGCATTTGCATCTATAGTTTTTATTTTTCTCTCACGGGGAATATTTCATAAACTTTTCTAATGGTACGCTATACACATCCGGAAATGTTCTATCTTTTTATTCCACTAACTTTGGTATTGATTTGGTACGCTTATCAGGGGAAAAAATTAAGATTTGGTTTAGAAACCTTGGGTACTGCTTCAGTTAAAAAGTTTCTCCTTAACCGTGTGAAATATTCCCGTATTCGTCTGCGCTCCCGCTTAATCATTTTGGGAATTATTTTTATCCTATTGGCTTCCGTGGGTCCGCAAATTGGTATGAAACTAACTGAGCTTACCCGGGAGGGTGTAGATATTTTCATACTATTGGATACCTCTGCCAGCATGAATGCCGGTGACGTAAAACCATCCCGAATTGAAAAAGCTAAATACGAGCTTGGCAGGCTTTTAAACAAACTTGAGGGTGACCGGGTTGGTTTAATTGCATTTGCCGGCTCCGCCCACCTTCACTGTCCACTCACAGAAGACTATTCTGCATCCCGGTTATTTCTGAATATGATGGATACAGATCTTATTTCCACTCAGGGAACAGATTTGGCAGCTGCCATCCAGTTAGCGTTGGATCATGTTGAAAATGACGATGAAAAATTCAAGGTATTTGTACTGGTATCTGATGGAGAAGATCATCAAGGTGAAGCCATCATACTTGCAGAGAAAGCCCGGAAACTGGGGATTATTATCCACACATTGGGAGTGGGAACTGCTGCCGGTGGACCGATACCCATTTATGATGATAATGGTAACAGGGTGGAGTTTAAGAAAAACCGCCGTGGCCAGGTGGTTACCAGTACCCTGAATGAATCTACCTTAGATGAAATTGCACGCATAACCGGAGGGCTTTATATTCGGGTGGAAAATCAGGTGAATGCTATAGCCCCCCTATTGAAAGAAATTGATCAGATGGAAAAGAGAGAGTTAAAATCTCATGTATTTTCCCAATATGAAGACCGATATCAGGTGTTTTTAATTATTGGATTAATGCTGTTTTCAGCTGAATTTTTAATACCTACCCGCACAAAAAAAGAAATGGTTTGGGAAGGAAGGTTTAGTCGGAATTGAAGATTTAGAATGGAAGATAGAAGATTTAAGATTTGGAGATATTTTCTTGTTTTTTGGATGATAGGTGTACTTCCTGTTTCTTTATTTTCACAGCAGAAGAAGGCAATTCGCCCTTTACCCACTCAAAATCCAGTACCTGGAATACTGCCGAAAGAACCAGCATTAAATCCTGAATATGAAAAGGCGTTACAGGAATATGAAGCACTTATAAAAAAATATCCTGATAAAAAAGAGCTGTTTTATAATCTGGGAAATCTTAATTACCTGAGTGGAGATTCAGAATCTGCTTTACAGAATTATAAAAATTCACTCATAGATTCTCAACCCGATATTAAAGCAGATGCTCTGTATAATATGGGCAATACATTTTACCAAATGGGAGATTTGCAAAATAGTGTAGATTTTTTCAAAGAGGCGCTGAAATTAGACCCGGCTGATGAGGATATCCGCTATAATTATGAATTGAGTAAAAGAATGCTGGAGCAGCAACCACCTCAGGAAAAGCAGGATAAAAATCAGGATGATGAAGAAGGTGATCAAAAGGAAGAACAAAATCAGGATAGTCAGCAATCTCAAGAAGGTGATGAACAGGAGCAGGATTCTAAAGGAAGTGAAAAAGGTGAAAATGAAGGTGAGAAAGATCAGCAGCAGTCAGAAGATGGTGAGGAAAAGTTAGAGGAAGGGCCGGAACAGTCACAATCCCAGGAAGGAGAAGAAAAAAACGAGGAGGCACAAAAACAGAAAACGGAATCTCAAGTCCAGGCAGAAAAAGAAAAACAACTGGGGAAAGAAGAAGCAGAAGCAATCCTTAATGCAATGAAAGCAGATGAAAATAATTTGAAACCAAGAAAATATAAAGCTAAAGGGCTAATTAAACTGGAGAAAGATTGGTGATAAGACTATTCATTTCATGTTTAATTTCAACAATAATCTGGGCTGATGAAACGGTGAATGTTACCGTAGATCGCCGTGATATAATTGAAGGTGATTCTATCACTCTCACCATTACAGCTAATAATGTAAAAAGTGACCCCGAGGTGCGATTACCTGAATTGTCAGATTTTAAAGTAATGAGTGGTCCCAATCAATCCAGTTCCACCAATGTTCAATTTTTAAATGGGAAAATGACCAAAAGTTCAACCACTACCCTTAGGTGGAGCTTAATACCCCAAAGGACAGGACAACTTACAATTCCAGCGTTGAAAATTCAGGTAGGAAAGAAATCTTATTTATCAACCCCCATCACGGTCTCAGTTTCAAAACGAGGAAGTAGCCAATCTGGTAAAGTGTCACAATTTTTTATTGAGGCTGCAGTAGATAATCAAACTCCTTATAGAGGGGAACAGGCTATTCTCACATATACACTTTATACTAAAGTTGATGTTACCAGTTTTGATGATGATGTACCAAGTTTTAAAGGTTTTTGGACAGAAGAATTGTTCGCACCAAAAAATTTAAAATTGAGAGAAGAGAGGAAGAATGATATTCAATATTATGCTGCCACCATAAAAAAAATAGCCTTATTCCCTACTCAATCGGGGAAAATAATTATTGAACCAATGTCTGCGGTGATTGGTATCCGGGAAAAGCAGCAGCGCTGGAATAATTTCAGTTTGTTTGGACCTCCATCCAAAAAATATACTATTTCAACCAACAAGTTAACTATAGATGTGAGGCCGCTTCCCAATCGAAGGAATGGAAAGATATCGGCAATTGTGGGGAATTGGAATATCCGATCAGAGGTTAGTACAATAAATGTGAAGCAGGATGAAGCGATTACGTTTAAGGTTTTCATAAATGGAACAGGAAACCTTCAAACTGTGGGTATGTCTGAAATTTATTTTCCAAATGAAATTGAGGTATTTGATCCAGAAGTCCAGACTAAGGAAAATCCATTAAGAGATAAAATTGGAGGAGAGAAGAAATTCGAATGGGTATTAATTCCCAGATTTGCAGGTGAAATTTATATTCCCAAAATAGAACTAAATTATTTTGATCCCAATCAGGGTAAGTGGGTGACAAAATCTACGCCCAGACATAAATTAAAAGTAGCGCCGAACGAAAAAGCTGCATTATCCTCAATTGGATTATCAAAAGAAGAAGTGGCATTAGTGGGTGAGGATATACGCTTCATTGATGAATCTCAACCTAAATGGCGGGATCGAAATAGGGCACTGGTTACAGGCACTGCCCTGATGTTGCTGCTTTTATCTGGGATGGTATTTGCATTTCCTCATGCTCAAAGTTTTACCAGGCAACGAATGGAAAAATCGTCAGGAGGCTGGCAGGCCAGACGAGCATTAAATTCTGCATTAGGTATCCTGGATTCAGCAAATAATTCTCCGGAAGAAATTTATACCCAAATTTATAATGCGGTTATAAGTTATATCAATTATAAGAATGGGATAAAAAAGCTGGGGTATTCAACAGGAGAAATTTTAGCTATTATTAAAATTCATGATAGAGGCGAGATTTATCAGGAAATGGAGCAAATCCTAACTCGTGGGGAAGCTGTAAGATTTGCCCCGGTTTCTTCTCAAGATGCCCAAAATGATTTGCAAAAAATTAAGGATTTATTGAAAAAGGTCGATAATGCCTGGTCTTAGAAGACTTTTACTTTTATTTTTTATTGCCTCTCCTTTATTTGCTGTAGGAGAGGATATTTCACAATTTTACAAAAATGGAATGGATGCATATAAAAATGGCCAATATGATTTAGCCATTCAAGAATTTGAATCCATTTTATCCAATAACTGGGATTCATCAGAACTGTATTATAATTTAGGAAACGCTTTCTTTCGATCTGGAAATACTGCCGGCGCAGTTTGGGCATTTGAGAGCTGCCTGAAGTTATCTCCAACTCATTCGGATGCTCAATATAATTTAAAGTTAGCAAATTTAAAGGTAATAGACAGAATGGATTTACCAGAACCACCTTTGTATCTGAAATGGTATTTAAGTATGAAGGAACAGTTTACACCTTCTGCATGGATTAATATTACATTATTCATATTTTTATTATTTTCTCTATTTGTAACAGTAAATCGAATTGTTTTCTTTTCAATAGTCCAAAATTTAAGAGGGGTTATTTTAACAATATTTTTTATTTCGCTCTTCTTGACTTTTCATTCAATCTGGACTGATAATTCACTTAACCTGGGAGTTATTTATTCCTTAAAAGCTGAAGTTCGTTCAGAGCCTAACACATTTTCTACTCGCCTGTTTGAAGTTCACGAAGGATTAAAGGTATCTATAAACCAATTAGAAAATAACTGGGTTAAAATTGAATTATTGGATGGTAAAACAGGGTGGATATCTAATGATCAGATTAGGCTGATTCAGTAATATTAAATTCTCATATAGAAA